>JBDHHM010000019.1:0-14595 GCA_039589355.1 Gemmatimonadota bacterium
AACCGAAGCGGGGACGACCAGCAGACGCGCCGTCGCCGTTCGTCATCGATTTCGCTCCATGAGGCTACCTGATAACACACGGAGGGCGGGGGTGAAAGGGTGGGTCGGAGGCGGAGGACCACTCGCTCCGGGCTCGCGGGGTCGCCGACGGGCGGTCTCGCTTCGGATACACCACCTACGCTCGGACCGCCCGCGCGGCTCCCAGGGAACCTCGAACGACTTGGAAACGCGAAGGGGAGGGCGCGGCGATGGGTCGAGCGGACATTTGGAGCGCGGCGGCGGCGAAGCCGCCGTTCCCGCAATCGAGCCGCGCGACATGAAGCGAGGGCCCATCGCCGCGCCCGACCCGCCACCGCGACTATGAAGCGAGCGAGGTCCAAGGTGGACCCCCGGTCCAAGGTGGACCCCCGCCGGCCCTGCGGCGACCACACCAGCTCGCGACCTCGAATTCTCGACTACTAGAGGTAGAGGTCCCACAACTCATTGGCGGGGTTGGAGCTACGGGGCCCGGTGTGGGCAATTCCGGTGTGGGCAATTTTTACCGGCCGATCGGTCACAATTACGCAGGAAACGGTAGGCTCGTCGACTTTCTAGACGGCGGAACGGCGATCTAATTACAGTCATTCCTTACACTTAGGGCCGCCGGTACCCTCGCGGCTCCGTATTTGCTGACGGGGACCCTCGTAGCCGCCCGCCGCGGGAGCAGAGGCAGAGCGAGGAGGATGAATGCGCAGGGTGGTGCTGGAGGGGTTGATCGGGGAGGAGGCGGTAAGCGAGATCAGGGAGCTGGCAGCCCCGCTGCGTGGTGCGCGGGTGCTCCACCTGAACGCTACCGCCTGCGGAGGCGGAGTGGCGGAGCTATTGCCTTCGCTGGTGGGTCTCAAGCGCGGACTCGGCCTGGAGGTCGAATGGCGAGTCCTGAGCGGCGACGACCGGTTCTTCGAGCTGACGAAGAAGCTGCACAACGGCCTCCAGGGTATGGAGGTAGACCTGGAACCCGCTGACCGCGCCCTCTACCTGTCGACGCTGGAAGGCAACCTGGAAGTCTTCAGCCGGGACTGGGACTACGTGGTGGTGCACGATCCGCAGCCGGTGGGGCTCGTAGGTCTGCTGGACGGTCGGCGCACCGGGCACTGGCTGTGGCGCTGCCATATCGACACCTCGGCGCCCGGCGGGGCGGCGGTCGACTTCCTGGCGCCCTACATGGGCTACTTCGACGTTACAATCTTCTCGATGCCCGGTTACGCTACACCGGAGCTCCATCCGGGCCGCACCGAGCTCATCCTGCCCTCTATCGACCCGCTCACGCCGAAGAACCAGGCGCTCTCCCCCTCGCTGGCCCGACAGATCTTGGGGGTCCGCTTCGGACTCGATCCGGAGCGGCCGATCATCGCGCAGGTCTCGCGTTACGATCCGTGGAAGGACCCGCTGGGGGTCGTCGATGCGTACCGTGAGGTGAAGCGCCTGGTACCCGACGTCCAACTGGCGCTGGTCGGCAACCTCGCTGACGACGATCCGCAGGGAACCGAATTCCACGCCAAGACGCTGGAGTACTCTGCAGGCGATCCTGATATCCACGTGTTCAGCACGCTCGATAGGTTGAGCCACGACGAGCTGACCCACGCGCTCGAGATCAACGCCTTCCAGAGCGGCAGCGACGTCGTGATCCAGAAGTCGACGCGCGAGGGTTTCGGCCTGGTCGTGGCGGAAGCCATGTGGAAGCGGGCGGCCGTGGTCGCGGCTCGCGTCGGCGGCATGGTCGAGCAGATCGAGGATGGGGTGCACGGCTACCTGGTGTCGAGCGTGCAAGAGTGCGCGGAACGCGTTGCCAAGCTGCTCGAGAAGCCGGAGCTACGGCAGGAGATGGGCGCACGGGCGCGCCAGCGTGTGCGCGAGCGCTTCATCACGCCGCGGCACCTGGCCGACTACTTGACACTCTTCCGGTCGCTCTGAGCCCCGGCCCTCAACACAACGACATACCCAACCGATTGCACAGACCGTAGTTGGCGTTAACTTCAAGTCGGAGACGAGGTTCGCCGCGCAGCAGAGCCACGTGTCCAGTCCAGTGTCGCAGTCACGCCAGCCTACGGGGAACATGCCAGCCAAGAAGAAGTGGCCGCTCTTTATTGTGGCGAACCGCCTGCCGGTGGTCCGCGGCAAGGCAAAGAGCGAGGGCACGTGGAAGCGGAGTCCGGGCGGTCTCGTCTCGGCACTGACCCCGATAGTGCAGCGAGCGGGCGGCGCCTGGGCGGGCTGGACGGGGGCCACCGGTCCGGCACCGGACCCCTTCGACCACGACGGCATCGCACACCTCCCCGTCCCCATCTCCAGGACGCAGTTGGGGAGCTTCTACGACGGATTCTGCAACGGCACTATCTGGCCTCTCTATCACGGCGCGGTCCGCGAGCCCGAGTACCACCGCCGCTGGTGGCAGCCCTACGTGACGGTCAACCGCAGGTTCGCCGAGGTCACCGCAGAGAGCGCCGCCCAGAATGCCACCGTCTGGGTGCACGACTACCACCTGCAGCTCGTACCCGCTCTGCTGCGCGAGATGCGTCCGGACCTGCGGATCGGCTTCTTCCTCCACATCCCTTTTCCACCGGAGGAACTGTTCGGCCGGCTGCCGTGGCGGCGTCAGATCCTCGAAGGGTTGCTGGGCGCCGACGTGATCGGATTCCAGACCCAGGGCGACGTGCAGAATTTCATGCGCCTCGCGCGGCGCTACGCCGACGCGCGAATCGAAGGCGGCCAGCTTCACATTCACGGGCACAGCGTTAGAGTCGACTCCTTCCCCGTGTCGACCGATTTCGACCACTACAGCGCGATGGCGGGCGACCCGCAGGTGGTCAAGCGCTCGCTTCAGCTGCACCAGCAGGTCGGCCAGGGCCGGAAGATCATCCTCGGCGTCGATCGCCTCGACTACACCAAAGGGATCGATGTACGACTGCGCGCCTTCCACGAGCTGCTGTCGCGTCGGCCCGAGGTGGTACGCGAGTGCGTGCTCGTGCAACTGGCGGTGCCCAGCCGCGGGCGTGTCAACGAATACCGCGAGCTGCGCAGCCTGGTGGAGGGGCTGGTGGGTCAGATCAACGGCGAGTTCAGCGAGGTCGGTCTGACGCCGGTGCAATACATGCACCGTGAGCTTCCGTTCGATGAACTGATCGCGCTTTACCGGTCGGCGGAGGTGATGGCGGTCACGCCGCTGGCGGACGGCATGAACCTGGTAGCGAAGGAGTACGTCGCCACACGTTTCGACAACAGCGGTGTGTTGATCTTGAGCGAGTTCGCCGGTGCGGCGGAGGAGTTACGGTCGGCGCTGCAGGTCAATCCTCACGACGTCGACGGGTTGGCTGAGACCATCGACATGGCGCTGTCGCTGCCGGAGAAGGAGGCGACCCGGAGGATGGGTCGGATGAGGGACGTGTTGAGCGACCACACCGTCTACGACTGGGCCGACTCATTTATTGAGGCTTTGAGCGGCTAAGCGACCTCCGCCCGCGTCTCCAGGTCGAAGACCTTCGTTTCGCCGCGCTTGAAGGTGTAGACCTTACTGTTGAACCCGATCCGCGCATACGGCTCCCAAGCGCCCTCGAACGTCACCGTGAGCAGCTCGTGGTTGACCTCGACGCGGAACCAGTGGCCGCGGTACTGAATTCGCGAGTGGATCTCTTGGAGGTCCCTCGGCAAACGCGGGTTGAGCCAGAGAACACCTTCGCGGAGCGCGATCCCGCTGAAGCAGCGCTGGACCAGGTCGACGGTCCCCGCCATCGCGCCCATATGGATCCCTTCCTTCGTCGTGCCACCCTGTACGTCGGAGAGGTCGCTCCGCACAGCCGCCTCGAACCAGCGCCAGGAACGCTGGCGGTCTCCACGCGCCTGCACCCACGAATTGACGATGGCGCTGAGCGTCGAGCCGTGTGAGGTCCGGCGCAGGTAGTACTCGATGTTCCGCGGGATCATCTCCGGCTCGAAGGGATAGCCCAGGTGCTCGAAGAGCTGCGCCAGCCGCTCGGCGGAAAACAAGTAGAAGAGCATCAGCACGTCCGCCTGCTTGCTGACCTTGTAGCGGTTGACGTTATCACCCTCCGCTTCGAGGATGCGGTCGAGTCGATGGATGTCGCCGTACTGCGCCCGGTAGCCCTCCCAATCGAACTCGTCTAGCTGCTCGTAGCCTTCGAACTGACTGATGATGCCGCCGTCGTGGAAGGGGACGTAGAGCTTGCAGCTGATCTCGTCCCACTGTCTAACCTCTTCCTCGGTGATCTGCAGGTCCTCGAAGATCTCGATCTGGCAGTCATCATCGAGGAGTCCGACGACGCGACAGGCGCAGTCCAGAGCCCACGACGCCATCACGTTCGTGTAAGCGTTGTTGTTGAGGCCGGGCTCCTCGGCATCGTGGTACGACGTGTGGTACTCGTCGGGTCCTACGACACCGCGGATCTCGTAGCGCTCGCGCTCGGGATTGAACGTGGCGATGTCGGCCCAGAAGCGGGCGATCTCGAGGATCATCCGCGCCCCGTGCGTGCAGATGAAGTCGCGCCGCCCCGTCGCCTGGTACTGGCGCCAGGTGTTCAGAGCGATCGCCGCGTTCACGTGACGCTGCAGGTGTGTGTTGTCGGGCAGCCAGCGGTCCGATCGCGGGTTGAGGTGCAGGATCTGGGTCTCTTCCCTACCATCGCTGCCGCTCTGCCACGGGTAGAGCGCCCCCTTGAAGCCCTGCTCGCGGGCGTTCCTGCGCGCCTCGTCGAGGCGGCGGTAGCGGTACATCAGCAGGGCGCGCGTGATCTCGGGGATGCGGAGTTGCAGGAACGGGAAGATGTACAGCTCGTCCCAGAAGATGTGGCCGCGGTAGGCCTCGCCGTGAAGACCGCGGGCCGGCACGCCGACGTCCAGCTCGACGGTGTTGGGCGACACGGTCTGCAGCAGGTGGAAGATATGGACGCGGAGCGCGAGCTGGGCTGCCTTTGCCCCCTCGAGCTCGATATCGCAGC
This sequence comes from Gemmatimonadota bacterium, assembly GCA_039589355.1. Classification (GTDB taxonomy): domain Bacteria; phylum Gemmatimonadota; class Gemmatimonadetes; order Palauibacterales; family KS3-K002. The sequence goes on from JBDHHM010000019.1 coordinate 4,992, forward strand.
GGTACCAGAGCCGCTCCCAAGCCAGCCGGTGCGTGCGGTAGAGGTCATCGAACGAACCGACCCTCTGGATCGCCCGGCAGGCCTCGTTGCCGGGCGCACTGATCGCCCAGTCGCGCGAGGTGTAGACGGCGACGATCTTCTCGACCCTGAGCGGCTGGCCCTGTTCACACTCGAAGCTCAGCCGCTCTTCGATGTAGCCGGGCATCTGGTCGGTCTGGCGCTCGAGCTCGAGGGATTCGGTGCCCTTGAAGACTCGCGTCCGCGCCGCCTGCGCCATCTCGAGGCGCGACTGGACCGTCTGGACGAGGAGGTAGATCCCCTCGCCGTCCACCGGCGCGTTCTCCAGTGGCTCGAGGTGCTGGCTGTTCAGCTGGCGATAGCGTTCGACGCCCTCGTTCTTGACGGTCCCGTCGAGCGCCGATTTGAGCTCGACGCGACCCGACCAGTTCTCCGGCGTGAGCGTCCACTCGATGGCGGCCAGATGCATATCGGCCATGTGAACGATCCGCCGGCTGCGCAGGGATGTCTCGCGTCCCTCGGAATCGACGAAGCGTCCGATCCGCTCCATGATGCCGGTTTGGAGATCCAGCTCGTGGCGGTACTCGAGCATCTCGACCGCCTCGACGGCGAACCAGTCGCCGCCCTCGGGCCGGAAGGTGAGGTACAGCCAGTTGGGCCAATTGACCAGATCTTCGTTCTCGATGACACGCCCGGCGAGCTCGGTATCCAGCCGATTGTAGCCACCGGCGACATAGGTGCCCGGGTAGTGGGCGCCGCCTGCGTTAACCAGCTCCATCGCGCCACGCGTGGCGAAGTAGCCGTTGCCCAGAGTGGTCAGCGCCTCGCGCAGCGGCTCACTCTCGGGATCCCAACCCTCGTAGACCAGCTTCCATCCGTCCATGATCACTCGTCTCTGATCAGGCCGACCAACTGACTGAGGAAGCGCTCCACCTCCGGCGTGTTCCGCAGACCGTAACTCGCGTTGGTCTTATATGAAGGGTCGCCTACGATCACACCGATTCCACGATCCGACAAAACCGCGAACGCGTCCTCGTCGGTCACATCGTCTCCCAGATAGAACGGCAGCACGTCGTCACCATCGAGGCCCAGGGCCTCGAGCAGCCAGAACACGGCTCGACCCTTGTCCCAATCGATGTCGGGACGCAGCTCGTAGACCTTCTTACCGTACGACAGCCGCAGTCGCTCGTGCCCGGCGAGCACCTCACGAACCGCCGCTTCGACACGCGGTACGTCCTCACCGGCCACGTTTCGGTAATGGTTGGCTATGGCGAAGCGCTTGCGCTCGACACGGGCCCCGGCGATCGGGTCGATCCGCTCGTGAAGTTCCTGCTCGGCCGCCGCGAGATCCGGCAGGCGTTCCTTGCCACCCTCGTATTCCATGCGCAGGTCCGGTCCCTTGATATCGAAACCGTGGCTTCCGGCAAAGATCAGTCCGTCCAGCGCGACGAGCGGCTCGACGTCGGCACGGTCGCGCCCGCTCACGATGGCGATGGTGCAGAGCCCGGCCAGTTCTCTGAGCACGTCCCGCATCGAGTCCGAGAGGATGGCGTCCTCGGGCTGCGAGACGATAGGCGATAGCGTCCCGTCGTAATCGAGGAACATCGCCGGGCGCTTCCCCTTCAGGCGCGCTGCGATCGCCTCAGCCGACTCGAGCGCCGAGGGCAGCTCGCTCGCCAGACGCTCACCTTCCGGATGGCCTTCGATCATACGCGTCAGCTCCCTGTCGGCACGTCCCCAAGATCGCTAACCACGGTGTCGGCGCCGTTCGCCAGCAGGGCATCACGCGCCCCGACGCGATCGACGCCGATCACCCAGCCGAACCCGCCGGCTCGCCCGGCCTGCACACCGGACACCGCATCCTCGAAGACGACCGCCCGCGCCGGCTCGACGCCCAGTAGCTCTGCCGCCTTGAGAAAGATGTCGGGCGCCGGCTTGCCCTCGAGCCCCAGGCGCGCCGACTCCACACCATCGACGCGGACGTCGAAGAGCTCGGTGAGCCCGGCGACCTGCAGGACGGTCGCGCAATTCTTGCTGGACGAGACGATAGCAGTCTTGAGGCCCATCTCTCTCCAGGCCCGGACCTGCGCCACCGTGTCCTCGAAGATCTCTACCCCACCTTCACTGAGCTGTTCGTTGTAAAGCTCGTTCTTGCGATTACCCAATCCGCAGACGGACTCCACATCGGGCCCGTCACTGGGATCGCCCTCAGGTAACTCGATACTTCGGGAGGCGAGGAAGTCGCGCACGCCGTCGTAGCGGGGCTTGCCGTCAACGTGCTGGGTGTAGTCGTCCTCGATGTCGAAGGGATCGTGCGATCCGCCGTTTCCCCACCTCCAGCGCGCGAGGAATTCGTCGAACGCCTGCTTCCACGCCCGGGCATGCACGCTGGCGGTGCGGGTGACGACGCCGTCGAGGTCGAAGATCACGGCGTCGAAGTCTGCTCTGCTTACCGTTCTGTGGTTCATCTACATCCGTCTGCGGTACCGCAACCGTTCGGAGCTCACAGTCGATTTTGGGGGCGAAAGTTATGCAATTGGGCCCGGTCCGCTAGGTCTCGCCGGAAGCACTCAAAGGGACTGTTTGGGTGTGAAACGCTCGAGAAAGGCCCGCTCGTCGGGCGTCAGGCTCCCGACGCCGGCGGCCTTGATCTTGTCCATGACCCGGTCGAGCTCGTCGCGGTTCACCGGGTGCATCTCCTCACGGCGGATCCGCTCCCAGCGCTTCAGGTCCGCGGCACCGCTGCCGGGTGTGCGGCGCACCGGCCCTTCCACCTTCCTCTTGAACTGGCGGGCCGGCGACCGGTACTCCATCCACTTGAGATAGCCGAAGCCGCCCAGGAAGCCGCCCAGGTGCGCGAAGTGCGCGACCCCGCCGGCCGCGCCGCCGAAACCGAACCATAAGGAGGCCACGGTCATGAGACCCACGAAGACCCGCGCCTCGATGGGGAGGATACCCCAGATGTAGATACGGTCCCGGGGCCAGAAGTAGGCGAACCCGAGCATCACCCCGTAGACAGCGCCCGACGCCCCGACGATCGCAGCACGAGGCGTGGTGATGGAAGCCAACGCGCCGACGACCCCCGCAGCCAGGTAGAGCCCCAGAAAATGCCGGGCACCCAGCCGCCCTTCCAGCCGTGGACCGAAGAAGAACAGCGCCAGCATGTTGAAGAACAAGTGCCCGAACCCGCCGTGCAGAAACATGTAGGTAACCAGCGTCCACGGGCGATAGGGGATCGCGATGGGCACCAGCATCAGCGCCTGGAACAGCTGGTTAGGTGGGTAGGTGATGAAGAACATCACCACGTTGGCGAGTATGAGGCCGGATACCCTGCGAGTCATGCGTCGAGTCGTTCTCTCATGTGATTTCCCGGGCCGGAATATACCCCCGAGCCCCGCGACCGGCGAGGACCGGCCGCATCCCCGCGGCGCGGCGCTCCGGCTACCCCGGGCCTATCATGCAGATACGGCTTCGTTCTCGCAAACGTTTCGGCGCTTGCGCCGTGCCCCGGGAGGGCGCCTATTGGGAAAACTCTCGTGAGAGCCATACCACAGCAGAGGAAAGCCATGAAGGAGCTGACCCAGCGAACCGCCATCATCACGGGCGCTTCACGCGGCCTTGGACCCTACGTCGCAAGTGCACTCGCTGCTGAGAATATGAACTTGGTTCTGGCGGCCCGCTCAAGGGAGGGCCTCGAGCGTGTCGCCAGCGAGTTGCGGGAGAGCGGCGTCAAGGCTATCGCCGTGCCGACCGATGTCACGGATCGCAATGCGCTGGAATCTCTGGTCGCCGCGGCGATCGAACAGTTCGGCACCGTAGACGTCCTGGTCAACAACGCCGGCGTCCTCACCATCTTCCCGTACGACAAGATCGGCATCGAGGACGTTGAGCGCGCCGTCCGGGTGAACCTGACCTCGGCTATGATCCTGACTCGGCTGGTCCTGCCCGGCATGGTCGAGCGCGGCCGCGGCCACATCGTGAACATGTCGTCGATAGCCGGGATCTGGGGACCGCCGTTCGATGAAGTTTACGGGGCGACCAAGGCCGGCCTCATCGGCTTCACCCAGTCGCTGAGACACGAATACCACGACACCGGGATCAGCGCATCGGTGATCTGCCCCGGCTACGTCGAGCAGGCCGGCATGTATCACGACTCTAACCAGGCCACCGGGATCACGGCGTCGGCGCTGTCGGGTCGAACCACGCCGGGCGCCGTAGCACGCGCCGCAGTCAAAGCGATCAAGAAGGATCGGCCCCAGATCATCGTCAACACGCCGTCCGTGCGACCGCTGGCCGTCCTCTCCGCGCTCAGCCCCCGCTTCGGCGAGTGGGTACTGCGGAGCACGAACGGCCACGCACCTTTCGTCAAAGGCGCACGGGTGAACCTGGAAGCCGGTGGGCAGCTGACGGGCCTGGAACACAGCCGTCAGTGACGGGCCAAGAAGCAGCCCGATCACTTCTCGACGGTGACGCCTTTCCAGAAAGCAACGTGACCCTTGATATGGCGCGCCGCGTCCGACGGCTCGGGGTAATACCAGGCAGCGCGGTCATTGGCCTCGCCGTCGACGACGACATCGAAGTAGCTCGCTTCCCCTTTCCAGGGGCATGTCGTCGAGTGATCGCTCTCCCGAAGATATTCGCGGTTGAGCGATTCGGGCGGAAAGTAAACGTTGCCTTCCACAAACTCGTATCTATCGCTCTCGGCCAAGATCGCGCCGTTCCATTTCGGACAGCACCTTGGAAGAGAACGAGACAGATGAAGAACGGTCGAGACGAGATTAAGAGGCACCCGATCCGGGTGGTCGCTCGCCGTACGGGGCTCAGCCGAGACGTGTTGCGGGCCTGGGAGCTGCGCTACGGCGTAGTGGAACCCGAGCGGACGGCGGGGGGTCAGCGGCTGTACTCGGATGCGGACATCGAGCGCCTGCGGTTGGTGCGGGAGGCGCAGGAAGCGGGGCGGCGAATCGGGCAGCTCGCCGCGTTGTCGAGCGAGGAACTGGAGCGTTTGGTGAGCGAGGACCGGGCAGCGGAGCTAGCGGGTGCGGCGGCGGGTGGGGAAGGCGACAACGGAGAAAGAACGCGGGCCTTCCTGGCGGAGTGCCTGGCGGCGGTGCGTGAAATGGACGCCGCGAGCTTGGAGACGATCCTGGGCCGGGCGGCGGTGGCGGTAGGTGCGTCGCCGCTGATCGACCACGTGATCACACCGCTGATGATCGAGATCGGCGATCTCTGGTCGGGGGACGAACTAACGCCGGGTCACGAGCGGCTGGCAACGGCGGTGGTCAGACGAACGCTGGACAGTATTCGTGGAGCCGTGCAGCACGCCGAAGGCCCCGGCCTGGTGGTGGCGACTCCTGCGGGTCAACATCACGAGATCGGTGCTCTGCTAGCGGCGGCCTCGGCGGCGTCTTCCGGCTGGCGTGTCGTATACTTGGGCGCCGATCTGCCTGCCCAGTCGATTGCGACGGCCGTCGAGATGACGGGAGCACGGGCCGTGGCGTTGAGCATTATCTTTCCGGCGGACGATCCCGACCTTGCAGAAGAGCTCCGAGCTCTGCGCCGTCAGCTGAGCGAGCAGGTGACAATCATAGTCGGCGGCCGGGCGGCGGGCAACTACCGAGGCGTGATCGAAGAGATCGGAGCGTTGTGGCTGCCCGACGCGCCGGGGCTACGATCGGCCCTTGATCTGTTGTTGGCGTCCCGCGGCGATGGCGTTCACCGCTGACCCCAACTCTCGAGCGTGAGACGAGCCGTGGACTCACGGATTCCGCAACTGAGGATTTATGTCTGCAACGAAGCGTCGGTGCGTAAGGATGGAGACTATGTCCTCCATTGGATGACCGGCTTCCGGCGGGTCCGCTTCAACTTCAGTCTGCAGCGCGCGGTGGAGTGGGCTCGGGAACTCAAGAAGCCGCTGGTCATAATGGAGGCACTGCGCTGCGACTACCGATGGGCGAGCGATCGCCTGCACCGGTTCGTGCTGGACGGCATGGCCGCCAACGCCCGGCGACTAAGCAAGGCCGCCGTAACCTACTACGCTTACATCGAAGGGCAGCGCGGTGAGGGTAGTGGGCTCTTGAAGGCGCTGGCTTCGCGGGCCTGCGTGGTGGTGACGGACGATTACCCCGCCTTCTTCTTGCCGCGGATGGTCGCGGCCGCGGCAGATCAGGTGCCGGTAATGTTCGAGAAGGTGGATTCGAACGGGCTGCTGCCGTTGCGCGCGGCCGAGCGTGTCTTCGAGACGGCGTACTCGTTCAGGCGTTTCCTGCAGAACAACTTCCTCGAGCATCTGTCGGCCCAGCCGCGCCTCGACCCGCTGAAAGGGAAGCGATTGCCACGGCTCGATGCGCTGCCCTCCGATATCGCGGCCCGCTGGCCTAATTCCGGGGCGACTCTGCTGGAGGACCCGCAGCCGAGCCTGGCGCAGCTGCCGATCGACCATGCTGTGCCGGCGACCGAACTGATCGGCGGCGAGCGCGCGGCGGCTGCGGTCCTCGAGCGTTTCCTGGCCGAACGGCTCTCGAGTTACAGCGGGGACCGCAACCACCCCGATGAGGGCGCGACCAGCGGTCTCTCTCCGTACCTCCACTTCGGTCACGTTTCCAGCCACCAGGTGTTCTCGGAGCTGATGGCGAAGGAAAGTTGGGACACCGACCGCTTAGCAGGCGAGGCGCGCGGAAAGCGCAGCGGGTGGTGGGGCGTGAGCGAGAGCGCCGAGGCGCTGCTCGATCAGTTGATCACCTGGCGCGAGCTCGGGTTCAACATGAGCGCGCGGCGCGAGGACTACGATCGCTACGAGGCGCTGCCCGCCTGGGCACAGAAGACACTGGTGGAGCATGCCAACGACCCACGGCCGTACGTTTACACGCTCGAGGACCTGGAAGCCGCGGCCACGCACGACCGGATCTGGAACGCAGCGCAGACCGAGCTGGTGCGCGAGGGCCGCCTGCACAACTACATGCGGATGCTGTGGGGGAAGAAGATCCTCGAATGGAGCCCGACACCGCAGGACGCACTGCAGGTGATGATCGAGCTCAATAACAAATACGCCCTGGACGGACGTGACCCGAACTCGTACAGCGGCATCTTCTGGTGCCTGGGTCGCTACGATCGTCCCTGGGGCCCGGAGCGCCCGATCTTCGGGAAGGTGCGCTACATGAGCTCCGAAAACACGGCGCGTAAACTTCGACTCTCCGGCTACCTCGAGCGTTACGCGGCGCCGTGAGCAGCTCGCTCAGGCGACTTTAGCGAAGCCGCTCGACTGCGCCGGGCTCCATCGCTCGCACTATCCCTCGCAGCATGCCTCTGAAGACCAGCATGTGGATGGGATAGAGTGCGTACCAGTAGATCAGGCCCGCCAATCCCAGGGGATCGAAGATGGCCGTCTGACGCACCGTCGAACCGCGCTCGGTCCCACGGACCTCGAACTGCAGCCAGGCCCGGCCCGGCAGCTTCACCTCCGCGTAGAGCCTCAGCATCGCGTTGGGCTCGTAGCTTTCGACGCGCCAGAAGTCGACCGTGTCGCCGGGCGCCAGCTGTTCGGGGTCGCGCCGCCCGCGCCGCACACCGACCCCACCAACCAGCAGATCCAGAAAGCCCCGCAGGCGCCACAGCGGATCGCCAAAGTACCATCCAACATTACCGCCTATCCTGCGAATCGGGCGGAACGCTTCCGTGGGCGACACGGCAACCGAGGCGGAACGAGAGTCGACGATACGCGACCCGTACTTCGCGCCACCCCAGCTGCTCGTCGCGCCCGAGGAGAGCGCGTCGGACCACTGGGTCTCGGCAATCTCGTGATCCTCGTTCACCAGTGCCCGCTCGATCGCCTCGCCGATGCCACGCAACTGCACATCGAACGCCACCGTGGCGGCCTCATCGTTCACGACCGTCGCGTTTCGTACGCTATCGATCAACTCGCGGCCTACCCGCGCATACAGCGGGGTAACCAGGCCAAGCCAAAGGCTCGAGAGCCGCGGACTCAACACCGGCACGCGGATCATCAAGCGCTTGAGTCCGCGCTGGCGCGCGTACTCCTGCATGATCTCCATGTACGAGACACGGTCGGCCCCGCCGATCTCGTATATCGCAGTACCTTCGACCTCCACGTCCAGCGCGGCCACTAGGTAGGAGACCAGATCCTCGATCGCCAAGGGCTGCGCCGGCTCGCTGACCCAGCGCGGTGTGATCATGACCGGCAACTTCTCCACCAGCGCCCGGATCATCTCGAACGACAGACTGCCCGAGCCGATGATGATCGACGCACGAAACTCGATGGTCGGGACACCAGACTCCCGGAGCACCCGACCCACCTCGTGCCGACTCCGCAAATGCCTCGACAGGCCCGGCTCACGACCTAACCCGCCCAGGTAGACGATCCTCCGGACCCCAGCCTCGCGCGCTGCCGTCGCGAAGTTCAGCGCCGCCCTCCGATCCTCCTCCTCGAAGTCTCCTTGCGAACCCATCGAGTGGACCAGGTAATAGGCGACGTCCACACCTTCCAACGCCCGGCGCAATGAGCCGGAATCCAGGACGTCGCCCTGCACGAGCTCCGTCGACCGGCCGACCCTGGGGCGCAGGAACTCGGGCCGCCGGGCCAGGCAGCGCACACGCTCGCCGCGCCGCTCCAGCACCTTCAGCAAGCGGCCCCCTACGTAGCCACTGGCACCCGTCAACAGTATTCTCCGCAATGCCCCTGAACGCTCAGTCATCTCTGCTCTTGGCTCCGTGCCCGTCACGGCCCTGTCAGGCCCGCCGGGCGGCGACTCGGCGGTTGTCCAACTGTTGTCAAGATAAATAGCTCTAGATCTTCGTGCTGTCAACCCATCCCGACCTCCAAACATTGACAATAGCTAGACACCAGACTAGTGTGCTTCTGGATCTTCGCCTTGACGCCGAGGCCATGGGCCCCGGCGGAAATGGAAGAAAGAGGGCTGAATGAGCGATTGGCCGAAGCCGGTGGTGGTTCTGAGCCGCTGCCTGGAGCTGGAGCCCGTGCGCTACAACGGGCAGGTGATCCCCTACGACTTCGTGCGGGAGCTGGAGCCATGGGTCAGCTTCGTGCCGGTGTGCCCGGAGGTGGAGATCGGCCTGGGTGTTCCGCGTGACCCGATCCGAATCGTGGAGGTAGACGGCGAGGCGCGGCTGCTGCAGCCGGATACGGGTCGGGATGTGAGCGAGGCGATGCGTGATTTCGCCGACTCGTTCCTCGGATCGCTGGGCGAAGTCGACGGCTTCCTCCTCAAGAACCGCTCGCCGTCGTGTGGGCTGAGCGACGTGAAGATCTTCCAGGGGCTGGAGAAGTCGGCATCGTCGACGCGGGGCTCGGGCTTCTTCGGCGGGCCGGTCCTCGAGCGCTATCCCGGACTTGCGATAGAGGACGAGGGGCGCTTGCGGAACTATCGCATCCGCGACCACTTCCTGACCAAGCTCTTCGCGCTGCCCCGCTTACGGGCGATGAAGCGCAGGGGAGCGATGCGGGAGCTGGTTCGCTTCCAGGCCGAGAACAAGCTGATGCTGATGGCCTACAGCCAGAAGGAGCTGCGCGCGCTGGGCCGCATCGTCGCCAACCACGACAAGCTTCCCT
>JBDHHM010000020.1:0-13629 GCA_039589355.1 Gemmatimonadota bacterium
GACGCTGCAGTTCTTGGCGACGCCATCGAGTTCGACGCTGTGGCTGCCTGGCTCGAGATCGAGGAACATGACGATGCCGTTGATGGCGATCGCCTCGCTCGTCGTATCGTCTATCCTCACGGTGTAACCGTCCGGATCAAGAGTGTCGCCTTCGGTCACGGTCGTTACCTCGAGAACCCCTGTTAGCGGCGCGCAGGTCAGGTTGAAGGTGACCTCTGCTGTCTGGTTCGCCTGGACCGTGACCGTGCCGGGATTGTCGCCGCTGACCGTGCAGTTGTCGGCGATAGAGGTCTCCGCCAGCTCGACGGTGTGGCTGCCTGTCGCGAGGTTGCTGATGACCTCCGTGTCGTTTGTCCCAATCGCCCGGCTGTGTGCACCCCCATCCACGCGACAGGTGTAACCGTCGGGATCGAGATCATCCCCGGTCGTCGACGTAGCAACCTGGATTGAACCTGTGGGCGTGGGGCCGTTCAGGCCGTCCTCGCTGCATCCGCCGACCAGGGCGGCGAGTAACAGAGCGCAGGCTGAGAGGAAAGCCAGCTTCTTCATCGGAGATCCTCCTGGAGCTTCAAAGCAGGCGGGCCGGTCCGCGGGGTGACAGACCGCCGCTCGCGTCTCGATATATGGTTGAATTCAATCCATTGGGTTCAAACGGCGCAAAGCTATGCAGGCAGCTTGCGCGGGGCAGCCAGCTGGGCGGCATGCTAGGCAAGTAGGGTACTGCCACGGCTGAGATCCCCGGAACTCGCAGGACTACGGCACGACCCCCTCAGCCCTTCCCCGGTAGCAGCAGTATGGTGAACGCAGCCTGACGCAGCAACAGGTAACAGCAGTAGGAAGGACTAGCTGACCGGATCAGCCGTTGGCACTCTCTGCGGTATTGGCCCGGATGGGATCGAACCATCATTTCTGGATCCAAAGTCCAGCGTCCTGCCCTTAGACGACGGGCCAGTCCATACAGCAGCAATCTCTTAGAGCGGGGAGTGAGGATCAAGCCCCGGAGCGGGCGAACCTTGAGCCCTTTCCAGGGTATGGTAAGGGGACCCCGCCGGGCTACCCTCCGGTCAAACCTCCCTCGAGAGTATCCCCAGGACATGTGTTCGGGGCGGAACGAAGGGCAGACACGTGCGTGTTCTGGCAAGACGGCTTGCAATTGATGGGGGAGGTCGCCGCGTGAAGTACGTCAGCTGGGTGCTGATCTTCTGCGTGTCGTTGGCAGCGGGGCAACCCGCGGGTCAAGGCACGACAGGTATCGCCGGCTGGCATACTTTCGACAGGCTCGTCCTCTCTCCCACAGTCTCGGACAACATCGCCCTCCTCTTCGAGCAGTTCGACACCGAGGTGGTGCTCTGTCTGGAAGGGGAACGGCGCGGGACCGAGCTCTACATCACCGACTTCCGCATGCCGCACATCCTCGCCTCGGAGATGGGCCGCGTTCAGGCAGCAGGCTGCCGGCCGAGCCGCAGAGCTGTGGGGACGTGGCACAACCACCCGGCGCTCGGAACGGGCTTCGCAACCTCAAACCCCAATGCGCTCGCCCGCAACTGCTATCTCTCACGCACCGACATCGCCGATTTCCGCCGTCGCACCGACGCGCTGGTGACCGTGGTCTCTTGCGGATCGCGCATCTTCGCCTACTGGAAGCGCAGCGACGTCGCGTCGGCAGCAGAGGACGTAGCCATGCTGCCGCCGCCGCAGGCGCAACTCGTTCGGTCGGAGATAGGGGGGCACCCTCAGGACAGCCCGCTTACACAGGCCCGCAAGCGCTGACCACCCTCGCGCCTTCTACTACATATTCCAAAGCCACCGCGGCTTCGTCGCGCTGTCGCTCGCTCTCGTAGACGGCGAACAGCGCCGAGCCGCTCCCGCTGAGCAGCGCCAGTAGTGGCTCCGTCTCGCTCAGCCTGTCCCGCAAGAGACGCAGGTCGGGCCGCAGCCTGAAGATTACGGGCTCGAAATCGTTCACGGCCGTCGAGCTTATGCCCTCCCAGGACGAGAAGTCCGCACAGGATCGTACGAGCGGCCCGGCAGCGGCCGAGCTGTTGTCGCCCTCTCGCTCGTCCCAGCGCGCGTAAGCCTCAGCCGTTGCGATCGCGCCATCGGGGAGCACCAGGAGCATCGGTCGCGACGCGAGCCCCTGGCATGTCAGCATACGCTCACCGCGCCCCCAGGCGAAGGCGAGCGGCGTATCGGCAGCGAAGAATGTGACGTCGGCCCCGAGCCGGGCAGCGAGCGCGAGCTGCTTGTCCTGCGAAGGTGGGGCCTCGACCGCTGCGGCCAGGGTTCTCAGGACTGCGGCCGCGTCACTCGAGCCACCTCCCAGCCCCGAGCCGGGCGGGATGTGCTTCTCGAGCTCGATCTCCACCCCACCAGCCACACCGGTCAGCCCGAGGAAAAGGGTCGCGGCACGCGCTGCAAGGTTCTCGAGACTCTGCGGTGCGGTCTCCGGGCCGCTGACGCGGATCGAGATGCCGGGCTCAGCGCGCAAACGGATTCGAATCCGGTCGGCCAGATCGACTCGGCAGAAGACGGTCTCGATGGGATGGTAACCGTCCGGGCCGGGCGGGAAGACACGCAGGCCCAGGTTCACCTTTGCCCTGGCCTCGGCACCCAGCCAGTCCTCAGCCATCGAGCAGCCGCCTGTCGGGCCCGGCAGATCGGCGTCCGCTCACGCGCTCTCCTCCACGATCTCTTCGCTGTGCCCGACTTCGCCCCAGGAGAGTCCCAGCCGGCCCAGGTAGAACAGCCCTAGGACCGTCACCGGCGCGAACGTCGTGATATGGAAAGCGAGGGCGTAGCTCAAAGCGAGTCCGGCCGGGACGCCGAACGGGGCGAGTGCGATGCGCGTGCCCGCTTCGAACAGCCCGAAGAAACCAGGCGACGACGGGACCGACACGATGAACGCCATCACCCCCTGCAGGAAGACGGCGCCGAGGAAGCCGGGCTGGGTGATGTCGAAGGCGAGCATGCCGATGTACAGGGCCAACGCACCCCACAGCCAGTGCGCCAGCGACCAGGCGAAGCCGGCCAGCACCAATCTCGGGCTCCGCATCGCACCGAGCCCCTCGATGAACGACTCGAACATCTCGGCTATCACCTGGGCGGCTTTGGGGGGCATCAGACGGGCGACGGTGGCGCGGAATGCGCGGCTGACGAGGTCGGGTCGAACGATTAGCAGTAGCAACGCCACCGCGGCGCCGCCGAAGATCACCAGGACCAGAAGCAGTTTGCCGATCACCTGGTCTCCGAGAACGGGGGCGATCCGGAAGCCCGGTATGAAGAGCGGCGCCGCCAGGAACAGGGCGAGCGTCAGGGCATCGAACAGCCGCTCAACGACCAGCGACCCGAACGACGCACTCGCGCTTATCGGCTGGCTGCGGCTCAGCGCGTAAGCACGGGCGAACTCACCTATTCGCGCCGGCAGCAGGTTGTTGGCCATGAACCCGATGCAGGTGCTGGCGAATCTGGCGTCGAACGACGGCTCGGCCAGGGCAGGCTTGAGAAAGACCCTCCAACGAGCGGCGCGAATCAGGAACGCCGCCGTCTGGATGACGACCGCCAGGGACAGGAGCCAGAGGTTCGCAGCCCGGACATGCCCCCAAACTTCCGTGAGGGACACATCGTGGAGGGCCCAATAGAGGAGGGCGAGGCTGACGACGAGCCCCAGGATCGTCCGCCAGCCGCGAGTCATTGAACCGAAGTCGTCTGGACCAGCGCGTGCTCGAGCAACCCGAGTGCTTCTTCGAGGAGGGTCTGCGCGCGGTCGACGTCGGGCACGTCGACCCTCAGGAGACCGGCGATCTCGCTCGCCAACGAACGCGCTCGTTCGACGGCATCCTCCGTAGAATACAACAACGTCTCTATCTCGACCGTCGGCTCTCGCGTCGGGTGTGTCGCCGCCTCCAGCGAATCATCGGCCCGCTGCAACGCGCTTTCCCGCGCTTCCTTTTCCGAAGCCTCGAGGTACGAGCGCAGCGCCGCTATGGTGATAGCGAGATCGATGGCGATCGCCTGGAGCCGCCAGGGCGGCGCGTCCCGAGTTGCTCGCACTGCCGCACCGGCTCGGCGCGCCACCCGACCGAGGCCGGCGTGGCCGAAGGTGACGGCGCGCTCGCGCAGTTGCCTGAACGAGTAGGTCAGCCGTTCGGCGATCCGCGTCGCCCCTTCGGGAGCGTGCGCCAACTCCGCGCGTAGCCGCTCGATCGTGTCGAGGCTGCCCGTCGCCTCGAGCGCGAAGAATCCCTCCCACGAGCCCGCCCCACGCTCGGCCATGGGGCATTCCTCGATGTGGGGGCCCGGATCATCGTGGAAGAGCTCGCTTATCCAGGTGATCTCTCGCTGGGCGGCCGTCTCGAGAACCTGATCCTTGAGGTCCTCGATCTCCCCGCCACCTTCGACAGCGCCACTCGGCTGGTCTCCCCGGATCAGCTCGGTCGCCACGTCGTCAAGCGCCTGCCGAGCCCGCCGGAAGAGCACCAGGTGACCGGGTCCGACGGTGGCGCTCGTGTCGGCGATCCGCAGGATCACCTCCTCCAGCGCGGTTACGGCCGGACCGACGGCGGGGATCTCGTCGACTCCTTCGATGCCCCTGAGCGGCCGGATGCGTCGCAAGAGCCGCTTCAGGGGCTCGCGGTTGCGCGGGTCGCGCTCGAGTATCACCAGCGACTCGCCGATGTCTGAGGCGAGCCCACGTAGCTCGGTGCCCAGGTAGCGACGGAACCGCTCGTCATCCTTCGGCGGTGGCGGCGGCGCCGCCGTTTCGCCCAACCGTTCCGCGATCGATTCAGCGCGCTTGCCGGTGTCCGGGGGCGGCGACTTCACCGAATCCACCATGCCGCGGATCTCTCTGAGTGCCGACTCCAGGTTACCCTTGAGCTCCGCCCCCCAGTGCCGCTTTCCGGCCACCAGGTCAGCGGCCGCTCCCTGCACCGCGCCCGCAGCACGAGCGATGGCATCCTGGTCCGCCATCCGCGCGCTGCCCCGCAGCGCCCGGGCGAACCGCCTCAGCTCGTCGGCGTCGGGCGTGGGCCCGGAGCTAAGGGCCCGCTCCATCTTGTCCAAGTAGTCGCCCGACTCGTCGGCGAAGAACTCCAGAAGCGTCCTGGGCATTTCCCTAGCCCCCCACCCCGCGTCTTGCTTCCATGACTATGTGCAACATCTCCCGAACAGCCCGTTCCATTCCAACAAATACCGCTCGGCTCACAACCGAGTGACCGATGTTCAGCTCCTCGATCTCCGCGATCGCCGCCACGGGTGAAACGTTCTCGTAGGTCAGGCCGTGGCCGGCGTGCACCGCCAGCCCGACTTCACGCCCCAGCGAGGCGGCGCCTCCGAGGCGCTCCAGCTGTTCCTGCCGGCCCTCGTGGGTCGCGTTGGCGTACTCGCCCGTGTGCAGCTCGATCGCCTGGGCCCCCAGTTCGGCCGCGGCGCGAATCGTTTCCTCGACGGGATCGATGAAGAGTGAGGTGTTGATGCCCGCCTCACGTAGCCGGGCGAGCGCGTCTGCGACTCGCCGTTGGCGGCCCGAATCGCTCAGATCAAGCCCACCCTCGGTCGTGATCTCCTCGCGCCGCTCCGGTACTAGGGTGGCCTGCATCGGCCGGTGCTCCAGAGCGAACTTCAGCACCTCCTCCTCAACCGCCAACTCTAGGTTCACACCCGTGCGCACCGTCTCCAGCAACAGCAGCACGTCACGGTCCTTGATATGGCGACGGTCTTCCCGCAGGTGCACGGTAATCGCCTGGGCACCGCCCAGCTCAGCCAGGACGGCGGCCCGAACGGGATCGGGCTCGTCCGTCCGCCGAACTTCTCGAACCGTCGCAACGTGATCGAGATTGATGTACAACCTCATCCCGGACCGGCCTCTCCAGTCAGCCAGGACCGAATCTCCGCCTCGATCGCCGCGGCCGTCTCGTCGTCCAGCCCCTGCTCGCGGCTCAACTCGAGCGCCTCCAGCGCCAGCCGCCCGTACAGGTCGCGCGTGCCACCGGCGAGCGACTCCAGGTGCCGCTTCACCGTCTCCAGGTCACCACGCGCCACAGGACCGGTCAGCGCCCGCGGCAGGCCCGGTCGCTCCAGGTTCCCCAGGGCGCCGCGCCACAACGGCCCCAACGCCTGTGCCGCCTCCGCGCGGCCCACGCTCACGGCGTCGGCCAGCAGGCGTGTCGCCACAGACGCACAGGCTACAACATAGTTCGAGGCGAACACGCACGCTGCATGATAGCGTGCTTTGTCCTCCGCGTGAACCTCCAGCATCCGACCTCCCGCCGCCTCGACGATCCGCGCCGCCGCGTCCCGCGCCCCGCCGTCACCCTCGTACGTAAAGAAGGCGTCCCGGAGCCGCTCGGCGCCCTGCAGCGGATCTGCCACCGTCTGCAGCGGGTGCAGTGATCCCGTGGCGTATCCACGGTCGGCCAGCGGCGCGAGGGCAGCCGCCGGCTGCGCGCCGCTGTGGTGCAAGGCCACGCACCCGGCACCGGGCCGGCCCAGCCGGGCGATATCCGCGGCGACGTCCGCGACGGCGCGGTCGGGCACCGCCAGCAGCAGGCAGGTTCCATCGGGCGGCGGCCCCGGTAGGCCGCCGGCGTAGCTCACAACCGGCGAGTCCATCACCGGGTGTTCCGGCGCGCGCTCGCGCCGACCTACGAAGAGAAGCCCATCCGCCCCGGCGCTCGCGAGGACCGAGCCCAGCGAGAGACCCATCCGACCGGGACCGATGATCCAGTACACGTCCATGCGATCAGGCTGCCGGGGCATCGACGACAGCCACCCCGTCGCGCGCTCTCAAACGACCCAGCGCGTCGGCGGGCAGCCGTGCCGTCAAGCGGATCGATGTTCCCTCTTCCTCCCGCGCCAGGACCTCGCCCTCTCTGTAGATCTCCGCCAGAACACCGCCTGCACTGGCCGGGATGGTCAGCGTGGCAATCGACCAGCGTCCGCGAATAGTCTCCCTGAGCTTTGTCCGCAGCGGTTCCAGGCCGTCCCTCTCGACCGTAGAGGTGAAGACGTGCGCATCGAGCAGCGCCGCCGCCCGCTGCTCTATCGCGGCCTCCTCTACGTGGGTCAGGCGATCGACTTTGTTGAAAACGACAAGCCGGCCCTTGGGATTGAAGTGAAGCTCAGCGAGCACGCCTTCCACCACCTCGTACTGCTCCTCCCAATGCTGAAGCGACACATCGACCACGTGACATAACACGTCGGACTCGTTCGCCTCCTCCAGCGTCGCCCCGAACGACGCGACCAGATGGTGGGGCAGCTTGCGGATGAACCCGACGGTATCGGTCACCAAGGCCTGGAAGCCCTGACCGAGATCGACCGCCCGGGTGGCCGGGTCGAGCGTCGCGAACAGACGGTCCTCGATGAAGAGATCCGATCCCGAAAGCCCGGCGAGTATAGAGGACTTGCCCGCGTTCGTATAGCCGACCAGGGCGACCCGGAACTCACCAACGCGCCCCTTACGCTCTATCTCACGCTGCCGTGCCACCTTCTCGAGACGACGTTTCAGGTCACTGATCTTTCGCCGGATGGTCCGCCGGTCGGTCTCGAGCTGCGTCTCACCGGGACCCCGAAGGCCGATGCCGCCCCGTATACGCGAGAGGTGGTTCCACATCCGCGTAAGTCGCGGCATCAGGTACTGCAACTGGGCCAGCTCGACCTGCATCTTGGCTTCCGCGGTTCGGGCGCGCAGAGCGAAGATGTCGATGATTAGCTCGGTGCGGTCCATCACCCTCACGCCGAACGCACCCTCCAGCTTCTGCCCCTGCACCGGCGTGAGGTCCTCGTCGAAGATCACCAGGCTCGCCTCGCTGTTCTCGACTACGGACCGCATCTCCTCGGCTTTGCCGCTACCGATGTAGTACGCCGGGTGCGGTGACTGGATCTTCTGCTCGACGGTCGCAACGACCTCGGCACCCGCGGTGTCTGTGAGGGACTCCAGCTCGCTCAGGTGATCGCTAGCTTCTTGCCGGCTCGTTCCCGGGCCGGGCGCGGTCAGCAGGACCGCCCGGTCCTGGGGAAGCTCGATCTCGTGGACTTTGTCGTTAGCGATCTCTGATCCAGCTCCCTTCTAATGCTTCAGGCCCCGTCACAGTTATACTACCCTAGCCGCGCTCCCCGCGTGCCGCTCGCCGTTTCGTCGCCCACACCTCGAGTCGCTTTGCGATCTCGGCCTCGAAGCCCCTACCGGACGGTTCGTAGAGTTGACG
Source organism: Gemmatimonadota bacterium (assembly GCA_039589355.1). Lineage (GTDB taxonomy): Bacteria > Gemmatimonadota > Gemmatimonadetes > Palauibacterales > KS3-K002. The sequence continues at coordinate 8,205 of JBDHHM010000020.1, forward strand.
CCCGGCCAGCGACTCGGGTAAATATTCCTGCTGTGCCAGAGCGTCGGGCTCGTCGTGGTCGTACCTGTAGCCCGCTCCGTAGCCCAGTTCCTTCATCAAGCGGGTGGGCGCATTGCGGACGTGGAGCGGCACCGGCTCGCCGGGCGTTTCCCGCGCCAGCGACCAGGCTCTTCCGAACGCTTTGTAGATCCGGTTCGACTTGGGGGCGGTCGCCAGGTAGACAGTGGCCTCCGCCAACGCCAGCTCACCTTCCGGCGACCCTAGGAAGTGGTAAGCATCCTTGGCGGCAACGGCGATCCAGAGGGCGCGAGGGTCGGCCAGCCCTATGTCTTCCGTGGCCATGCGAACCAGGCGGCGGCAGATGTAGAGGGGATCTTCGCCACCGTCCAGCATCCGGGCCAACCAGTAGAGAGCGCCGTCCGGGTCGGAGCCCCTAACCGCCTTGTGGAGCGCTGATATCTGGTTGTAGTGCTCCTCCCCCGACTTGTCGTAGTGGGCGAATCGTTTCTGGAAGGCTTCGGCGGCGACGCGGGCCGTGATGTCGCCGGCCCGGCCCACCATCGACGCCGCGATCTCGAGCGCCGAGAGCGCGCGCCGCGCGTCACCATCGGCGGCGCGGGCGAACAAATCCAGCGCGTCCTCGTCCACCTGCAACCCCGAGCCGCCGAACCCGCGCTCCTCATCGGCCAGGGCCCGCTCGCAGATCGCTCGCACGTCCTCTTCCCTCAACGGCTCGAGCACCAGTACGCGCGAGCGACTGAGTAACGCGCTTATCACCTCGAAACTCGGGTTCTCCGTCGTGGCCCCGATCAGGATGACCGTGCCGGCCTCGACGTGGGGAAGGAACGCGTCCTGCTGCGCCTTGTTGAACCGGTGGATCTCATCGCAAAACAGGATGGTACGGCGGCCGGTAGCTCTGAGCTGCTCGCCGGCCTCGGCGATGATCTGGCGGACGCGCGGCACGCCTTCGGTCACCGCGCTGAATGGAACGAAGGCGGCGTCGGTGCGATCGGCGATGATCCGGGCCAGCGTCGTCTTGCCGCTGCCCGGCGGCCCCCAGAAGACCAGCGATTGAAGCTCGTCACGCTCGATCATCTCGCGCAGGATCCGTCCGCGCCCCACGAGGTGCTCCTGTCCCAGAAACTCCTCCAGGGTGCGCGGGCGCATCCGGGTCGCCAGCGGTGCCGCGGGCGAGCTCTCGTCGGCGATGCCGCCCCGCTGGGGACCCTTGGACTCCGGCATCGGAAACAGATCCAGCTCTTCCTTCATCTCCTCGGCGTCCTAGTTACCCATCTGTGTGCGCGCAAATTCGAGCAGGCGATCCCGCTCGTTCAGTTCCGGATTCTCGATCACCGCGTCCAGGCAGGCCTCCAGGATCCGGCCGAACTCGGGACCCGGCCCCAGTCCCAGCCCTTTCAGATCGTCCCCATCGATCGCAAGGGCCGCCAGCGTGACCGGATCACCTTTGCGCAGCACGGTGAGCACGGTGCTCGCCTGCTCGGCCAGAGCCGAACGCCCCTCCGCGTGCGTGCCCAGGGCCGCCTCGCGCCGGAAGTGGAGTTGCAATCCGGCGCGCGCGTCTTCAGGACCGACACCCCGAAGCCAGCGGCGCGCGGCGACGACGTCGCCCGACTCGGGCAGGGGCAGATCGAGCGCTCGGCTCAGCGCCTGCACGTCGCGCAGCTCCGCGTTCGAGAAACGGAGCCGTCTCATCAGCGTTGCGATCTCCGGGCCGGCCGGCGCGAGCAGCGCCGCCAGGCGAAGCCCGAGTCGGCTTTCCGCGATGCCATCGATGGTCCTGAGGATCACCCGCCAGTCGGCGTCATCGATGGTAGCGAACTCAGGGATCAGGACGACGACGGCGCCCGATCTCCGGTAGAGCTCCAGGCTTCGCGACGGCACGGGACCCGCCAGCACCTTCAGGATCTCCTCGCGGACCCGTTCGCCCGACAGTCGTGGTAGGTTCGGCGCCGCAGCGACCAGTGCATCCCAGGTCGCAGGGTCGATCTCCAGCTCGTAGCGACCTGCGAAGCGAAGGCCGCGCAGCACGCGCAGGTAGTCCTCGGCGAATCGTGTCGCCGGCTCGCCGACGCAGCGGAGCACTCGGCACTGCAGGTCCTCCCAGCCGCCCATCGGATCGTGGAACTCATGATGCAACGGGTGATAGGCGATGGCATTGATCGTGAAATCGCGACGCGCCAGGTCCTCGTCCAGCCGGTCGGCGTACTCGACAACCGCGTGCCGACCGTCGGTCTCGATGTCGCGCCGGAAGGTTGTTATCTCGTAAAGCTTCCCGTCTATGCCACGCACGCCCACCGTGCCGAACTGCATGCCCACCGGGTATGACGGCCGGAACAGTTCGAGCACGGTCTCGGGCCGGGCCGCGGTCGCCAGATCCCAGTCCCCACGCGATCCGCCCAGCAGGGCATCGCGCACGGCGCCACCGACTGCCCAGGTCTCGTACCCCTGATCCTCCAGCCGTTTAGCGATCGCTGCGACCGCATCCGGTACGTCGAGCTTGCCGTGCAGGCGTTTCACCTTAGCCGCAGAGGACGCTTCCGCCGTTGACGTTCAGGACTTCGCCGGTCACGTGCCGCGCCAGCTTCGAGCATAGGAAGAGGATGGGCCCTGCGACATCCTCGGCGCTGCCGAGCCTCCCCAACGGGATGTTCGCCACGACCGTGTCACGCTCTCCGGCCTCGAGCGCCGGCGCCGCCATCTCCGTGTCGATCCAACCCGGGGCGACCGAGTTCACCGTGACATCGCGGGGCGCCATCTCCACCGCCAGCGACTTCACGAACGAGATGACCGCACCCTTCGTTGCCGCGTAGTGGCTGTGACCCGCTTCACCGCGCTGCCCGGCAGTCGAGCTGACGATCACTATCCGGCCTCCATCCGCCATCCGGCGCGCCGCCTCGCCGACGCAATAGAAGACCGAATCGAGGTTGGTCCGCATCATCTCTCCCCAGGTCTCGTCGGCCATCTCGGTGACGGGCACGTACTCCGGCGGCCAGATCCCGTGATTGACGACGAACACGTCCAGCCAGCCGAACTCACTGTCGATGCGTTCGAAGAGCGCCGTCACGCCGTCGCGGTCGCCCAGATCGGCGGCGACCGCCCAGCCGTGGCCGCCGACTCGCTGGATCGCAGCCAGCGTCTCGGTAGCCTCCTCCTCCCGCGTGCGGTAGGCGATACCGACATCGGTGCCGGCCCGAGCCAACAGCACGGCCGTCGCCCTGCCGATGCCACGCGAGCCCCCGGTGACTACCGCTCGCTTGCCCTTCAGGTCGATGATTCGCTCGGTCATTCCGGTTCCTGCCTCTCCATGCGCGCCTCTAACCTCAGCGCCCCCCTCTCAGCCTCCGCCCCAGCCGGGCGAAGCGACTGCCCGCCGTGTCTACCCGGCCGACGTTCAGCGTCGGCTCGTCCCGCAGGATACGATGCGGATTGGTCGCCAGCAGCAGCCTGGCCTGCTCCTCCAGGCCCCGGGCCACCAGGTAATCCCACACCGCTCGCAGCGACGGACTGCGCTCGGGTCGAGCGTGATTGTCCGACGCTATGAGGTCGACACGTCCCTGGGCCAGGAAGCGGTGGGCCACCAAGCGGACGTTCTCACCGTACTCACCCAGCAGGCTGCCGCTGTTGAGCTGGACCAGGGTGCCGGCGGCCCGCCACTCGGCAACGACCCCATAACCACGGTCGTAGCCCCAGTAGCGCTCCGGGTGCACGATGATCGGCACGTATTTGTCGTCGGCGATGCGTGCCAGCGCCTCGACCGATCGCTCGGGTACGGTGAAGGCACAGAACTCGACGAGCGCGTAGCGGCTACCCGCCAGGCGCAAGCCCGGATCACCGAGGTCGAGCTCCGGTGTGTCGAGCTGGATCTCGTAGCCGCGGTACAGGGTCACGCCAGGAAACCTGTCGCGGGCGGCCCGGTTGAGGGCCGGCCAGGCTTCATCGGCGAGAGCCCGGCGGCTCCCGTTCAGGTTCGATGCGTTGAGGTGCGGCGTCGCGGCGACGGCCCGGACCCCGTCATCGAAGAAGGAGCCAAGTGCTTGCAGCGCGCTTTCCAGGTCGGGTGCGCCGTCGTCGACGCCGGGGATCAGATGCGTGTGCAGGTCCGCCAGTTCCGGCGGCGCCGCGCGCGCTTTTCTCCGGCCTTTACGCGGTGTGTCCGTCAGCTCCTCCCCGCCCAGCGCTTAGCGACCCGGCCCAGCTCACCGCTCGGACCCATGGCGCGGCAGCGCTCGGGCAACGCCTCCGGGTCCGAAGAAGCGGCCGCTTCGCAGGCTAGCGTCAACAACCCGTCGGCCACCAGCAGGTCGAGGGCGGCGTCCCGGCGTTCCACACGACCCCGCACACTGTCGAGCAGGTCGCGGGCCGCGGCGAGCAACTCGCCGGGCAGGTCGGCCGCAGGATCGATCCCCACCACCACTTCGCGGAGTCGCTCCTGAAGCGGGAGCGGGGACTCGCCGATCTTGGCCTGCAGCCAGGCGGCGTCCATCAGCCGCTCGCCGCCTCGAGCATCGGGCGCACGATCTCGGGCACCCGCTTTAGCGCTTCCTCGGCGCGTTCCGGCTCGCCCGTACTGGCCTGCGCCATGTGCGCCCGGCCGCCCCCCTTGCCGCCCGCCAGCTTGGCGACCTCGCGTACGACCGCGTCGGCGCGAACGCCCTTGCCGATCAGGTCGTCGGTGACCACGGCGAGCAGCGAGTGACGGTCGCCGATTTTCGCGGCGACCACGCCGACCCCGCTTCCCAGCCGCTCACGCAACTCGTCTCCGAACGAGCGCAGTGCCTCGGAATCCGCAAGTTCTATGGTTCCGGTCGCCACTTTGGCACCGTTCACTTCCAGTGCACGCTCGACCATATCGGCCGCCAGATTGGCCGCACTGCGCTGCACGTTGACCAGCTGCTGTTCGCGCAGACCTCGGTTGTCCTCAAGCATGGCCAGGACCCGCTGGTGCACTGTGTGCAGTGGAACCTTTAGCGTGCCGCTAATTTCTTTGAGGAGCCGCTCCTGGTCCTTGACTCTCGCATAGGCGAGGGGGCCAGTAACCGCCTCAATACGCCGCACCCCAGCCGCCGTGCCCGTCTCGGACACGATCTTGAACAGGCCGATCTCGCCGGTGGTCTTCACGTGGCAGCCACCGCACAGCTCCAGGCTGTAGCCCGGCACCTCGACCACCCGCACCGTATCGCCGTACTTCTCGCCGAACAGCGCCATGGCGCCTCGATCGATTGCGTCCCGATACGGCATGAATCGCTTCGTCACCTCTTTGTCCGACCAGATCTCCTCGTTCACCAGCCGCTCGACTTCCTCGAGCTCAACCTCGCTCAGCGGTCCGCTGTGGGTGAAGTCGAAGCGTAACCGGTCGGGCGCCACCAGCGAACCCGCCTGCGCCACGTGCTCGCCCAACACGGTG
>JBDHHM010000021.1:0-19563 GCA_039589355.1 Gemmatimonadota bacterium
GCGTCGATCTCGACCAGGGCGCCCTTGGGCAGGTCTGCCGCCTGTACCGCAGAGCGCGCCGGGAACGGCTGGGAGAAGTAGCCGGCGTAGATCTCGTTGACCGTGACGAAGTCGCCCATGTCGGCCAGGTAGAGGGTCGTCTTCACCACGTCCTTCATGCTCGAGCCCGCCGCCTCGAGCACGGCGGACAGGTTGTTCAGGGCACGCTCGGCCTGCTCCGCCACGCCGCCCTCGACAAATTCGCCGGTGCCGGGGTCGAGACCGATCTGGCCCGCCGTGAAGACGAAGCCGCCGCTCTCGATCGCCTGTGAGTAGGGCCCGATGGCTGCCGGGGCCCCGTCGGTGTGAATCCGCTTGCGATCCGTCATTAGAACAGTCCCTCGATCTGGCCTTTCTCGTTGACACGCATGTTGACGGCGGCCGGCTTCTTGCCGAGTCCCGGCATCGTCATGATGTCGCCGGTCAGGACGACGACGAAGCCGGCGCCGGCGGAGACCCGGGCCTCGCGCACGGTGATGTCGAACCCCTCGGGCCGTCCGCGCTTTCTGGCATCGTCGCTCAGCGAGTACTGGGTCTTGGCCATGCAGACCGGCAGGTCGCCGAAGCCGAGCTTCTCCAGCTGAGCCAGCCGCTTCTCGGCCTGGGGCGTGTAGTTGACGTCGCCCGCCCCGTAGACCTTCGTGGCGACGGTCTGGACCTTTTCCTTAAGGGCCAAGTCGAGCGGGTAGAGTGGCTTGAAGGCCGCCTCGCCCTTCTCGACCGTCTCGAGCACCACGTCGGCTAACTCCAGACCGCCTTCGCCACCCTTGGCCCAGATCTCTGTCTTGAGGCACGGGACGCCGAGTCCGGCGCAGCGTTCCATGATCGCATCGTGCTCTCTGTCCGTATCGCCGTCGAAGACATTGAGCGATACGACGGGCGGCACTCCGTGCTGCTTGACGTTGTGAATATGAGCCTCGAGGTTGGCCAGCCCGCGCTCGACGGCAGCGGGATCGGCCTTGGCGAGATCTTCCTTGGCCGCACCGCCGTGGTGACGCAGGGCGCGGGTCGTTGCCACGATCACCGCGGCCTGTGGATCGAACCCGGCGGCGCGACACTTGATGTTGAAGAACTTCTCGGCGCCCAGATCGGATCCGAAGCCCGCTTCGGTTACCACTAGGTCGCCCAGCGCCAGTCCGGTCCGAGTGGCGATGATCGAGTTGCAGCCGTGGGCGATGTTGCCGAACGGCCCACCGTGCACGAAGGCCGGGCCACCTTCCAGCGTCTGTACCAGGTTCGGCGACATGGCGTCCTTGAGCAGCACGGTCATGGCGCCCGGTGCGTCCAGCTGCGCCGCCTGCACCGGCTCGCCGTTGGCGGTGTATGCGACGACGATTCTGCCCAGCCGCTCGGTGAGGTCATCGATGTCCTTTGCAAGACAGAAGATCGCCATGATCTCGCTAGCGGCCGTGATCACGAAACCGTCCTGCCTGGGCACACCGTGGACGGCACCGCCCAGACCTATCACCATATTGCGCAACGCCCGGTCGTTCATGTCCACCGAGCGCGGCCACGTGATGCGTCGCACGTCTATGCCGGCTGCGTTACCGTGGTGGACGTGAGCGTCGAGCATGGCCGACAGCAGCATGTGCGCGCTGGTGATGGCGTGGAAATCACCGGTGAAGTGGAGGTTGATGTCCTCCATCGGCACGACCTGAGCGTAGCCGCCGCCGGCGGCGCCGCCCTTGATGCCGAACACCGGTCCCAGCGACGGCTCGCGCAGCGCCAGCACGTGGTGGACCTTCTTCCTGGTCAACGCCTGGGAAAGCCCCACGGACACGGTACTCTTCCCCTCCCCAGCAGGCGTGGGAGTGATCGCCGTCACCAGAACCAGCTTGCCCTTGGGAGGCCGCCGTGAGAGCTCGAGTGAGACCTTGGCTTTGTACTGGCCGTAGGCCTCGTAATCGGCGACTCCGAGGCCCAACCCGCCGGCGATCTCACTAATCGGCCTCAGCTTGGCCGCCTGTGCGATCTCGATGTCTTGCGGTACAGAACGTGGCATTTTTCCCCGTGGGGTTCTTACTGCCGAACAAGTCCAACCGGGCACCGCCGGCCCCCGCGGCTTATCATTATGCGACGGCCTGGGCCCCGCCTCGGTCTCCGTGGCACAGTTTGCGCCCACAGTGGTTCAAACTCCATGCCATCGGCGGCTGGGGAGCCGGCTGCTCTGAGCGGTTGGGGCTGTTTCGGCGGCCGGATATTGGGGCTTTCCTTGCGTCAGCCAGCGCGCGAAGATAAAACATGGCGAACTTGGCTGTCAAAGGCACAGCGACCCGCGGCAGGCCCGAGGGAGGAAGGCGATGGCCGGAGTCTGGAGTCTGGTAGAGGGCTACCTGAAACGAGCGGTGCTGGGCGTTCAGGAGTACAGCGTCCTGACGGCCAAGGCGCTGCGCGCCATCTTCGCACGGCCCTTCTACTGGCGGGACACCCTGCAGCAGATGGACTCGATCGGCGTCGGCTCGCTGGGGATCGTGCTGCTCACCGGCCTGTTCACCGGGATGGTGCTCGCCCTGCAGAGCTCCATCGAGATGCGCCGGTTCGGGGCCACCATCTACATCGGGCGGCTGGTGGGAGCGAGCGCCGTGCGCGAGTTGGGCCCGGTGCTCACGGCCCTGATGGTCGCCGGTCGGGTGGGCGCCGGGATGGCGGCCCAGCTGGGCTCGATGAAGGTCACCGAGCAGATCGATGCGCTCAACGTGATCGGTACCGACCCGATCAAGAAGCTGGTGACCCCAAGACTGCTGGCGGCGCTGGTCATGCTGCCGGTGCTCACGATCATCACGGACGCGGTGGCGATCTTCGGCGGCATGCTGATCGCTGTGGTCAAGCTGGACCTCACTCCCGACCTCTACCTGCGCTCGGTGTACCAGACGCTGGCCCAATCCGGCTTCGTGTTCGGCTGGATCCCGAAGGACGTGCTGCAGGGCCTGGTCAAGCCGTTCTTCTTTGGCGCGATCATCGCCATGACGGGGTGCTATTTCGGACTCCAGACGCGCGGCGGTACCGAGGGCGTCGGCGTGAGCACGACACGGGCAGTCGTGACGGCCTCGATCCTGATCCTGGCGGTGGACTATTTCCTGACGCAACTACTTATCTCTATTCTGTTCGAGTGATGAACGAGCGCCCCTTCATTGCGCAGACAGAGGACGCGCAGCCCCGGCCCGGCGGCCCGGCCACGGTCGAGCCGCCCGTCGTCGTCGAGGCGCGCAACCTGGATCTGGCGTTCGAGGACAACCAGGTACTCCTGGACATCTCGTTCCGGGTCCGGGAGGGCGAATCGCTGGCGATCGTCGGCCCATCGGGTGTAGGCAAGTCGACGATCCTCAAGATCATCCTGCGGCTGCTGGTACCGAACGCCGGCCAGATGCTGATCGACGGCGAGGATATCAACCAGCTGTCGTTCGAGGAGGTGCTGCAGGTCCGTCAGAAGATGGGAATGGTCTTCCAAGCGTCGGCTCTGTTCGACTCGCTGAGCGTCTTCGAGCCGGCCGAACTGTCCGGGGGGCAGAAGAAGCGGGTGGGCATCGCCCGGGCCATAGTACATCAGCCGAAGATCCTGCTTTACGACGAGCCGACAACCGGCCTCGACCCACTGACCGGGCGGACGATCGTGACGTTGATCAAGCGGTTGCAGGCAGAACTCGAGGTCACCTCCGTCGTCGTCAGCCACGACGTGCGCGCCGTCCTGGAAACGGCTACCCATATCGCAATGCTTCGTGATTCGCGTATCATCTTCTACGGACCGCCGGAGGAGTTCGTGGAAGCGGCCGACCCGTACATACGGGAGTTCATAGATTGAACGTCAGGAGGTCGCGGACAGCATGAACGGTGCATCGAGGGTCAGCTGGAGTCAGATACGCGTCGGCCTGGCAGTCGCCGTCGCACTGATCGTGCTCGCCGTCGCGATCTTCTTCATCGGCGAGACGGGAGCGATCTTCGGCGAGCGCTACCAGCTCACCACCCTGATGCCGAGCGCCAACGGGCTTATCGAGGGCGCCAACGTGCGGCTCGCCGGTCAGGACGTGGGGAAGGTAGAGGTAATCAGCTTCGTACCGGTAGCGGAGCGCCGCCATCCCGACCACGTTCTGCAGATCACCCTGGCTATCGACCGTGCAGTGGCGGAACAGATCCGCCGGGACTCGGAGGCCCGAATCCGCACCCAGGGACTTCTGGGCGACAAGATCATCGACGTGACACCGGGCACGCCCGAGGCGCCCGTTCTCGTCGAGGGCGATACGCTGCCCAGCTCCGTCGCCGTCGATTATGAGCAGATGCTTGCCTCGGCCTCCGCGCTGGTCGACGACCTGGCTGTGATGCTCAGAAACTTCCGCTCCATCGCCGACACCATACTAGCCGGCCGGGGAACGGCGGGCCGCTTACTCATGGACACGACGCTGTACGTCGAACTGCTCAACACGTCACGCTCGCTGAACAGCTTCCTGGGTGCCGTGGGCCGCGGCGAGGGCGCGCTCGCACAGCTCGCCCAGGACGACGCGCTCTACGATGATCTGCGCTCGGTGATCGCCGGCCTCGACACGCTGACGGCGGCGCTCGTCAGCGGCGACGGCACTCTCTCACGACTGCTCACCGACGAGAGCCTCTACGTCGAGCTCAGCTCGACCTCGGCCCGGGCCGACTCGCTACTCGCCGCCCTGGAATCGGGCGAAGGCACGATTGGCCAGCTGTTGACGGACCAGGAACTGTACGAGAGCCTGCTGAAGCTGTTGGTGGATGTGCAGGCGGTGGTTCAGGAGCTGCGTGAGAATCCGAGGAAATATGTGCCTTCGATAAAGGTCTTTTGATCTGCCCTACCCCGCCCTCGCCTGAGCATATCCGCGCAGCGCCCGCGCCCCGCCCTTAAACGAATACGCTTCGTACCCCGCCCGCTGCATCTTCTCGGCAAGTTGCGCCGTCTTGAGGCCGAGGTCGCAGTAGAGGACGTAGGTTCGTTCCTTCTCGAGGGACGTCACCGCGCGGAACAGATCCCAGAAGTCGCGGTGCGTGGCGCCGGGATAGTGCCAGGCCTCGTACTGGGCCGGCGAGCGGGTGTCGACTACCACAGCCTCTGCTGCGATCTCGGAAGTGTACAGGTAGGGCATCACCAGCTCGCTGGGGTCGAGCTCGCGCAGCTCGAGCACACGACGCCTCTCGACGGCGGAGTCGAGGACCGAGAGGTCGAGCCGCGCCTCCTCTGACGCCGCTTCCTCGGGCGCCGCATCGGTCACCGGCCTCATCTCTGTAAGCGCGCAATACTCGCGTACCTTCTCGGACAGCGCGTATGTCCCGATCTCACGGCTTCGATTGATGATCTCGCCCTTGTCGAAGCCCACCAGCGGGCGCAGGACCGGGGTCGGGGCGCTGGGGTCGATGGCAGCCAGGTTGGCCAGGGTCTGCGACGACACCTGGCCCACCGATTCGCCCGTGATGATGGCGTGGGCGCCACTCTCCCTGGCGATCAGATCGGCCGTCCGATACATGAGGCGCTTGAGGATGACCTGCCAGAAGCTTTCGCGCACCCGCTCCTTGAGCTGCAACACGGGCTCCTCGAAGTCGACGACGTGGATCTTCGGACGCAGCCCGTAGCTCCATTCGTCGGCCAGCAGCTTGGCGACAGCCAGCACCGCGCGTTCGTATGCTCCACCGGCGAGGTTACAGAAGACGTAGTCGAGAGCCACTCCTCGCCTGAGCATCATCCAGGCGGCGACAGCCGAATCGTAACCACCGGAGATGAGGGCTACCGCGGGACCCTCCACCCCGGCCGGCAGGCCACCGGCCCCCGGGATCCGGTTGCTGAAGAAGTAAGTCGTCTCATCACGCACCTCGACCCCGACGGCAACATCCGGGTTATCGAGGTCGACCTCGGCGTAGCGATTGAGAGCAGCGCCCAGCTCGTAGTTGACGTCGCGGGACGAGAACGAGTGAGTCCCGGACCGCCGAGCCCTCACTCCGAACGTACCGCCCCGCACACGCTCGCCGTAGAGGCGCTCCCCTACCTCGATGATCGAGTCGAGGCTAGCCTCCGTCGTGCCCTCGATCTCCGAGAGTGAAGCGATCCCGTATACTCGCGCCACTACGTCGAGGGCCACACGACTCGACGCCCGGACGTACAGCCGCCCCCAATCGTCGTGCACCTCGTACGAGGTACCGGCTGAGCCGAGGGCGTCCTCGAGAGCCGCGACGAGGGACCGCTGGAACCGCCGCCGCGTGTGACGCGACTTGGTCGCCAGCTCGCCTGACGGTCGTAGCAGGATCAGGTGCGCGAGGTCACTTCCGTCCATAGTTCAAGAATATCGTGCGCGTGGGGGAAGGTGACCAGTGGCCGGTCGCGGAAGGTGGCCGGTCGCGGAAGGTGGCCGGTAGCCGGTGGCCGGTAAGTCAGCAGTTCCAACTTCGCAGTTACCGGCTACTGATTACCGGCCACCGTCCACCGCCCCCCAACGCCCCTAAGCGATAAGGGCCCGCGAGCGTTGAACGCTTCGGGCCCTTTGGTCGCCGATGGAGGCGGGGGGAATCGAACCCCCGTCCGAGAGTAGATCCTGCAGAGCCGCTACGTGCGTAGCCTACCGTTTTGTGTCTTACCGCGGCTCGGCCGATAGGCGGCCTCACCGAAGCCAGCCGCTGTTAGTTCTCGCCGCCCGTGCCGCGGCCGCACGGACTAGCCAGCCCGATTTATCGACGCCTCAGGACCGGCCTCGGGCCCGGTCGACCAGGAGACGGGCAGCCTTGTTAGGCGGCCAGTGCCAAGTTGTGGTTGGCAATTAATAGTGTGCCCAGTTGATTTGCGAGGGTCCAGGCGCCCTCGGCACGCTGCTCCACTTTCACTAAACCCGTCGAAACCAGTTCGCCCCCACGAGTATCTATACGATTAATTTAAACCGCCTGTTTCCCAGCGGAAGTGCCCTCGCCTAAACGGGGCCGCGCATCTCGGCGACGGCAACCATGTTACGACCGGCGCGCTTCGCCTTGTAGAGCGCGGCGTCCGCGGAAGCGACGGCGGCGGCGGCGTTGCCGATGAGCTCGGGATAGGCGGTCACACCGGCCGAGATCGTCACGGTCAGCGGGCGACCCTGCCACTTGATCTGGACCAGCTCGATGCTGCGCCGGATCCGTTCGACGGCGCGTGCCGCGTCCTCAATCGCGGTGGCAGGGAGCACGACGAGGAACTCTTCGCCGCCCCAGCGGCCGGCGTGGTCGCCGGGCCTGATCGTTTCGCGCATCACGCGAGCGACGGTCTGAAGCACCTGATCGCCGGCGTCGTGACCGTAACGGTCGTTGAAGCGCTTGAAGTGGTCGACATCGGCTACCGCTACAGCGAAAGGGCTACCGGTCCGCTCGGCGACGGCGATGCTGGAAGCCAGCACGCGCTCCGTGGCGCGGCGGTTCGGTAGGCCGGTGAGCGTGTCGGTGAGTGAGAGCTGCTTGACCTCTCCGAACTCGACGGCGTTGCGGAACGCGGGACCTACGAAGAGGGCCAACACTTTGAGGCGCTCGAGGTCCCGCTCCACGAAGCCCCGCTGCTCCTCGTACTCCACGGCCAGCGCCCCGATCGCATCGCCATCGACGATCATCGGCACGATGATCGCCGAGCCGGCGAGCGAGGCGACACCGTCCACATAGAGCGGGAACTTCTGCCTGCCGGTGAGGTCGTCGCGCGGCAACACGGTGGCGTTGCTCATCGCCAGACCCAGGAAGGACGACTCGCCGTCCAGGCGTGCGCCGGACAGGCCTCGCGGAACGTCGCCCTCGGTGGCCTCGATGTTCCCATCCTTCACCGTCGGGTCCCAGGACGCGACCACCGCGCCCCGTGCACCGGCCACGCTCCGCGCGCGCCGGGCCACCCCGGACGCCAGCTCGCCAAGGTCGAGCTCCCGGTCGAGGTCGTGGATCGCGCCGTACAGCTCCTCGTACTTCTGGACATCGCCCAGCGCCGCTTCCGTCGCACGGACGTCGCCCAACAGGCGGCCCGTAAGCTCCGCGGCCAGCTCGAGGGCGCGCGGCGCGTCGAGACGCGGCACACCGCTGAACTCCATCGCCACGCAACCCACGCGCTCGCCACGGCGCTCAGATACTGGGGCGGCCACGACCCAACCCTCCGGTGCTTTGCGGAAGATGTCCCGTCGCGAGGCCCTGAGCGACACACCCTCGATTACGACCCAGCCAAGCGCATGGCCCTGCAGCGGCACCTCGGCCGGCGCCTCGGCCGACTCCGGCGTGCAGAGCGCGGCCAGCAACCGGTCGGCCGTGTCGCCCAGGACCCACAGGCACGCCCGCTCACCGCCAAGCGCCAGGCGAAGCGACTCCAGCCAGGCCCGGAGCTCGACAGCTACGCTTTCCAGACCGGGGGCGCTCTCGCTCATGGAGGACTCAAGCCAGGCGGTTGATGCGAGTGGCGGCGGCCGCTGCGCCGAACCCGTTGTCGATGTTGACCACGGTGACACCCGGGGCACAGCAATTGAGCAGCCCGAGCAGAGCGGCGAGGCCGTCAAAAGAGGCGCCGTAGCCTACACTGGTCGGCACGGCGATCAACGGGACCGAGACGAGACCTCCCACCACCGACGCAAGTGCCGCCTCCATCCCCGCAACCACGATGATCACGGCAGCCTGTCTCAGCTCTTCCCGACCGGAAAGCACCCGGTGGATTCCAGCAACCCCAACGTCATCGAGGCGCCGGACCGGGTTGCCCATGGCGCGGGCAGCTATCGCCGCCTCCTCGGCCACCGGCAGGTCGGAAGTACCGGCGGTCACGATGAGGACCGCCCCACGCACCTTCACCTCGACCGGCTCGTCGGGCGGCAAGTAGGCCGTGCCGGCGAGGTCGTTTATCTCGATTCGTGGATGCTCCTGTGCGAGCCTGCGGCGGACCTCCTCGTCGGCGCGCGTCGCGAGCAGCCCATCGCCCTGGGCGCCCAGGCGAGCGCATATCTCGGACACCTGATCGGCGGTCTTGCCGGGGCAGTAGACGACCTCGGGGTAGCCCTGACGAACGGCGCGGTGATGATCGAGGCGCGCGAACCCGAGGTCCTCGAACGGTGCCCGCTCGAGGTGCTCGAGGATTTGTTCAGCCGAGATTTCACCCCGCTGAAAGCGCTCAAGAAGGTCCTTCAGTCGCTCCGGTCTCATACTCAGGATGTCTTGGCCGCAGAAGTGACACTCGGCGGCAGAATATATGCGGGCGCTGGGGGCAGTCAAACCAGTAGCGCTTCGACCTGGGGGCCGGGCCTTTTGACACGTGGAGGGCCGCGCGATATCTATAGGCCGTGACCGTGAGCGGAGGTTGACACCTTAGAGCCATCAGCCCGTCTCAGTCGCCCGGTCGGAACCGGAGGCCCCGAATGGAATTGAGAGAGTTCTTCAGCGAAGATGTGATCAAGCTCGATCTCGCAGGCGACACCAAGGATGAGATTCTCAAGGAACTGATCTCCTTACTTCAGCTGCCCGGCAAGTCCGAGGGCATTCTCTTCAAGATGCTGAAGCGGCGCGAGAACCTGGGATCTACGGGTATCGGCCGCGGGATCGCGATCCCCCACTGTCGTTCGCTCGTCGTCAATCGCCTGCGCGTCGCCTTTGGGAGAAGGCCGGAAGCGATCGACTTCAAGGCGATAGACGAGAAGCCGGTCTCCTTCTTCTTCCTTATCGTCGCCCCGCCCCTCGAGGTCTCGAACCAATACCTCCCGGTGCTCGGCAAGATCGCCCAGCTATGCCGGGAGCCCGATGTGCCAGAGCGGTTGGGCACGCTCGAGACACCGGCCGAGTTCCTCGAGCTACTAGGCGACGGGAGGTAGAGTCCGTATGCACCCTCAGCTTGAGATCCTTCTAGAGCTGCAGGATCTGAAAGCCCAGAAACGGGAGATGGAGGAAGCGGCCGAGGAACACAGCCGCGAGATCGAGAGCAAGGTCTTCCAGGTCAAGCCGGAGGATGCGGTCGTGCACCTCGAGGAGAAGATAGCCGAGATGGAGGAGACCCTGGAGCCGGAGATCCTGAAGCGTTACCGGCTGGTCTCCAACCGGCGCCCCCGCGCCGTCGTGCCCGTACTAAGCGGCATGTGCTACGGCTGCTTCATGGACATGCCGACTTCCATTTCCAAGACAAACGAGGAGATCGGCTGGTGCGAGCACTGCGGTTCGTTTGTCTATTTCGTGACTTGATAGAAAAGAGGCCAGGACCTCAGCGCGTAACAGCAATCCGGCTGACGTCCCTCGCTCGGTTGGCCACTATCTCACAGAAATAAACGCCGGAGGACACGCGCCGCCCGCTCTGGTCCGTGCCGTCCCAGTGCGCCTCGTAGCGGCCGGGCGCCTCGTATCTGAGCTCCTGGACCGGCTGTCCCACCGACGTTGGGTGGTCGAGTGCTGTCGGGATCGCGATTGGCTGGTGAAGCAGGTTGTAGATGCGGACCGTCACAACGACCGGACGCCCATCCTCAAACAGGTCGGCACCTAGAATGAATGGGATCCGGGTCTCCTGCGCAAACGGGTTTGGGTAATTCGGCTCCAGTTGCACACCGCGAACTTCACCCTGCTGGGCACCCTGTTGAGTCGCGGTGTTGTCAGTCTGTTGCGCAGAGACCTCGAGTGAGGTCAGCCCTGAACACAGCAGAAGGACGAGGAGCACAGCTGGCCTGTGCCTCGACACGCCCTCACTCCCTTCTTTGAGCAGTAGCCTAATTTTCCGGTTTACCTCCCGGTGGACCGATTGTCCCGAATCTGCGTATCCCTGATGCCAAGATAAGGACGCTTTGTTCTACAGGCAAGAAGATGCTTACCGCTCCACTACACGTCTCTGAGCACTCGACCCTCCGGAGTCCGCCGCGTGAGGCCCGAAGAATCCAAGTATTCAAGAAGTGGGATAAGATACTTTCTCGATACTCCCAGGGCCTCCCGCAGCTGGGACGGCGTAGCAGCACCGCCCTGGCCTAGCACCCTCCTCACTCGCTCCCTCGCTTCGCTCACCGCGTCGGGGTCGAGATAGAGGTCGGCGGTGACCGCGACGAGTTCCCCGCGCTGCGCCAGGAACTTCAAGCTTTGCAGGAGCTCATCGTCGCGAACGTCAAGCTCCGCCGCTAGTTCCTTGACCGTCGGCGGGGCCAGCCGCGCCTGCTTTATCCGGCTCCCTGCCGCATCCGCCGTCGCCTGCTCAGCCGCGTCGAGCTGCGGCACGTGCTCTGCCAAGGCCGCCAGCGAGCCCTCGATGCGGACGAGACCCTCGCGCTCGAGGTCGGTCAGCGCCGCGTCGACGAGGTCGGCCGGGCAAGCGGCGGCGCTGCGCAGGGACTCCAGGCTGAGCCCCCGGGCTCCGGCATCGCGCGCGTGCCCGCTGGCCAGCATATCGAGCAGCGTGCCCCGAGCGGCGTCGAATACACCTTGGGCGAACCAGCGGCCACGAACCCGGCGGAGGGTACCCTCAGCTTCTAGGACGCGGAGCAGCTCGTCGATGGTCGAGGGACTCTTCCCGGCGCGCACGGCAAGCTCGTTCGCGGCGCTACCTTCGTCGGATCCCGAGATCGTGAGCCTCAGCCGCTCCTTCCCCTGCGCCTCCGCAAGAGCCTGGAGATCCGCCTCGGCAGTCTCCGATAGCCGCCCGCGCCGCCGCGCCCACGGATCGACGACGACACCGCCACCGATGGTCGTCACCGGCGAGTAGAAGCGGATCACGAACCGGTCGCCGGCCCGCGCGACCACCGGGCCCTCCAGTCGAAGCTGCACCAGCGCGCTGCTTCCCGGCTCCAGCCGCTCCCGGCCATACAGTACAACTCGCGCCATCGTCTCGGCCGTCCCCAAGTGGAAGCGGACCCGTTGCCAGTGCTTGAGCGTCCAGGGCGAATCGGGGACGAGATGCAGCATCGCATCCAGATACCGTGTCTCGCGCCAGACGGGGTCACGAACCAGCGTATCACCACGCCCGACCTGCGAGCGTTCGAGACCAACGAGAGCGAGGGCGGCCCGCTGGCCTGCCCGAGCGACATCGCAATCGCGACCATGCACCTGCAGCCCGCGAACCCTGGCCACGTGCTCACCGGGCAGGCAGCGAATCTCGGCCCCGACGTCGACTTGTCCGCTCCAGACAGTCCCCGTGACAACGGTGCCAACCCCTCGCACGCTGAACGAACGGTCAACGGGCATGCGGAAGAGATCGTCATCGGCACGTGCTCGAGTAGAGCGCGCGCCATCCAGTATCGCATCGCGCAGCTCGGCCTGCCCCTCGCCGGTGACGACGGAGACCGGCAGCACGGGCCAATCGCTCGCGCCGAGAACCCGGTCGAGCTCCTCGGCCACCGATTCTCGCACGAGGTCCCGCCACTCGGCGTCGACAAGGTCCGCCTTGCTGATCGCCGCCACCCCACGCTCCACACCCAGCAGCCGGGCGATCCACAGGTGCTCACGCGTTTGGGGCATCGGACCTTCATCGGCCGCGACAACCAGCAGCAGCAGGTCCACGCCGCCCGCACCGGCCAGCATGTTCTTGACGAAGTCCTCGTGCCCGGGAACGTCGACCACGGAGACCTCCAGATCGTCGTCCCCGGTATCGAGGCCAGCAAAGCCGATATCGATGGTGATGCCCCGCTGCCTCTCCTCTTCCCAACGATCGGTGTTCGTACCGGTGAGAGCCTCGATCAGGGCCGTCTTGCCGTGATCGACGTGTCCGGCGGTGCCCAGGATGACGTATTTCATCCCAACCGCCCGTCCAGGAAGCGGAAAGAGTTCAGCGGCCTGCCTTCGGCCAAATGGTAGGCGATGAAGTCCCGGAGCAGGCGGCGCTGGGCTCGTCCGCCCTCCACCCTGCCCTGACGGCCGCTGCCGTTGCTCAATAGCCCGGCTAGCTCGGCCCGCTCACCCGGCTTCAGTAACCGCAAGTTGGGATCCTTTACGCGCGGCCGGCAGCTGGCGCAAACGATGCCACCGTTCGCCAAATCGAAGTGCGTCTCCTGATCGGCAGGCGGAGCCTCGTCACACACCGAGCAACGCTCGACGCTAGGGGCGAAGCCGAGCTGTTCGACCAGTCGCCAGGTCTCCTCGAGGATCGCCCGCTCTACGTCGCCCCTCTCTTCGACCAGGCGATCGAGCCCGCCACGGAGCTGCGCGAAAAGCTGATCATCTCCGGCCGACGGCGCGAAGCGCAAGACGATTTCCGTGAGCAGGCCCGCGCCTGCGTAGCGAACCAGCTGCCAGCCCAACGTCTGGCGCTCGCAGCGCAGCTCGAACCCCGAAAGCGTATGAAGCTCTCGGCCCTCTTTGGCGTAGAAGGTGGCAACACCGTCGGTGAAGGGCTCCAGCAACCCCCCGAAGCGGCTCTTTGGCCGTCGTGCCCCCTTCGCGATCACCGAGCAGAGCCCGACGTCACGCGTGAAGAGTCGCAGGATCTTGCTGGTCTCGCTGTACTCGTAGGTCTTGAGGATGGTCGCCTCGGTCGTCACCAGCGCCATGTCGGTAACCTAGGTAGGCCCGTATGTCGCAGCCAGGTCAGTCGACCCTGCGCCAGGCCCAGATTCCCGCGACGCTAGCCGCGAACAGACTGGCGACCAGCACCGCGACACGCTCCCGCCATCCGGTACGGCCCGATACGATGTCTAGCCGCAGGGTGCTGCCGGCCGGAAGGTCTCTTGCCACGTAGTTGAGGCTTGGCTGCGAGGCCGGCCCGACGTCATCCTCGCGTACCAGCGCTCCCTCGGGCCGCACTGTGATCCTACCGCGGTCGACGAACACGCCCAGTTCGTCGACAGCTGCCGCGCTGCTCACAACCAGGCCCTGCGCGTCCGCCGGGAGCCTGTACGTAACGCCAACCTCGAAAGTCGGCTGCGGAATCGTTCCCACGATCGCCAACTCGTTCCCATCGCGGACGACCTGACGCGGCGACACATCACCGCCCAAACCGCGCGCGCCTACCGCCTCGTCCTGGAGCACGATAAGCGGCAGCGGCTCCGAGGGAGCGATCGAGACGGGTCCGCCTGTATCGAGACGGATGCGCATCGCATCGATCACGCGATAGTCGCCGCCCTCGTCCAGCGTGAGCCTGACCTGCCGCTCGAGGATACGCAGGCGCGGCGCATCCTGGGCACGGAGCGTCGAATCACCGACCGATCCCAACTGGAAAAGCACGGCAAAAATCAAAAGCCGCCGAAGCGTAATGCGACGGCGGCATGGCTCCCAGGCCCATCGCGCCTTCACGGTGTGAAGCGACCGAAGTCTTCGGGGTTGAGGTTCCTCAAGTGCTCCTTCAACTGGTCCGCGTCCATACCTTTCGGATCACCCGACTCGGCCTCTTCCGGGCCATCGCCAGGTTCGAAATCGGAGGACTGGATTTCTATCGACGCCTGCTCGAGCAGGTCATCGTGTGCATATATCGGCGCCTTTGTCCGCAGCGCGATGGCGATGCTGTCGCTGGGACGGGCGTCGATCGACACCATGTCGCCGTCACGCTTCAGGATCAGCTCGGCGTGGTAAGTGTTGTCGACAACCTTTGTGATGAGCACCCGCTGCAACTCGGTGCCCAAGCCCTGCAGGAGCGCCGTGAACAGATCGTGGGTCAGGGGCCGCGAGAATTTCATCCCCGCCAGTTCCATCGCAATCGCGCTGGCCTCGCCCGGGCCAATCCAGATGGGTAGCACACGCTCGCCATCCATCTCCTGCAGGATTACGACGGGTGTGTTCGTGGCTTTATCCAGCCCGAGACTGGCGACTTTGACCTGGTTCATTCAGCCTGTTTACCGATTAGCCGGCGGGGTGAAGGTCTGGTATCATCAAGATACCAACCCCCGTTTCCCTGTAAACCCCGCTATACCAATCAAGTTCCAAGATCCCACGACGACAGATACCGCTGCTGCTCCTCGGTCAGCCTGTCGATCGCGATCTCCATCGTCTCAAGCTTCAGTCGGGCGATCTCGCGGTCGATCACGTCCGGTGTGCGGTGGACAGCGACCTCCAGTTCTCCACCCTTCTGTACGAGAATCTCGGCCGCCAACGCCTGGTTGGCGAACGACATGTCCATGACGGCGGCGGGGTGACCCTCCGCTGCGGCCAGGTTGATCAGGCGGCCCTCACCGAGCACGAAGATGCGACGCCCGTTCACGACGAACTCTTCCACGAAGTCACGCACGGTACGCGGAGGCCCATCGGCGATCGCCGCCAGCTTCTCCAGGTCGATCTCGACGTTGAAGTGGCCCGAGTTCGCCACTATCGCGCCGTCCTTCATCAGCCGGAAATGTTCCTCGCCGATCACGCTCGTGTCGCCTGTGACCGTTACGAATACGTCGCCGATCGTTGCAGCCTCCGCCATCGGCATGACCTCGAAGCCATCCATAACGGCCTCCAGCGCCTTCAGCGGCTCGACCTCGGTGACGATCACGCGCGCGCCCGCACCCCGCGCCCGCGTGGCGACGCCCCGGCCGCACCAGCCATAGCCGGCCACAACGAGGCGCGAGCCGGCGAGTAGCACGTTCGTCGCCCGCAGGATGCCGTCCAGCGTCGATTGCCCGGTCCCGTAGCGGTTATCGAACAGGTGCTTCGTCAGGCTGTCGTTGACCGCGATAACCGGGAACTGCAGAACACCATCCTGCGCCATCGCGCGCAGCCGAATGACGCCGGTCGTGGTCTCCTCGGTCGAACCGAGCAGCGTAGCCAAGAGGTCAGCTCGCTCTTTCTCAGAGAGGCCCGCGGCCCATTTCTGAACCGGCCCGGCGAGGTCATCGATGCGCCCCAAGGCGATCATATGCAGAGCACCGACGAGGTCGGCGCCGTCGTCCATCGTTATCGTCGGTCGGTGTGCCAGTGCGGCGCGGATGTGATCGTAATAGACGTCGTGATCCTCGCCTTTGACCGAGAACACCTTGATTTCGTGATCCCGAACCAGATGGGCAGCGACGTCGTCCTGCGTGGAGAGCGGGTTGGAGGCGCAGAGCGCGACGTCCGCCCCGCCGGCCTTCAGAGTAACAACCAGGTTCGCGGTCTCGGTGGTCACGTGCAGGCATGCCGACAGGCGTTGGCCCTCCAGCGGCCGCTCCTTTTCGAACCGCTCACGGATCATGCGAACGACCGGCATCGTCCGCTCGGCCCACTCGACGCGCAGCCTGCCCCTGTCGGCCAACTCGATATCACGGATGTGGTGATCTACGGTTCCTTTAGACATTGTTTCCCTTTCTACTCGACTGCAGCCTTCAACTCATCGACCCTGTCCGTCCGCTCCCATGAGAACCCACCATCGGGGTCGGGCTGACGACCGAAGTGCCCGTAGGCGGCAGTACGCTTGAAAAGCGGACGTAGCAGAGCTAGAGACTCGATAATGCCACGGGGCGTCAGGTCGAAGACAGCTCTCACGGCGGCCTCGAGCCGGTCCTCGGGAACGCGACCCGTCGCGCGCGTGTCCACGAGCACGGAGATCGGATCGGCCACGCCGATCGCGTAGGCGAGCTGTACTTCGCAGACGTCTGCCAGCTCGGCCGCGACGATGTTCTTGGCGATCCAGCGGGCCGCATAGCTGGCGGAGCGGTCGACCTTGGTGGGGTCCTTCCCGCTGAAGGCGCCACCGCCGTGACGGCCCATCCCACCGTACGTGTCGACGATGATCTTACGGCCTGTGAGACCGGCGTCGCCCTGGGGGCCGCCGGTCACAAAGCGGCCGGTTGGATTGATGTGAATCCTGGTTTTCTTCTTGTCGTAAAGCTCCGGCGGCAGAACCGGCCCGATGATCTCCTCGCCGATCCGGTCGCGGATCTCTCCGTTCTCGATCTCTGCATCGTGCTGGGCGGACACCACGACGGCCTGGATCGCGACCGGCCTGTCGTCTTCGTATTCCACCGTCACCTGGGACTTGCCGTCCGGCCGCAGCCAGGGGATCTTCCCCGATTTGCGAGCTTCCGCCAGGCGGCGCGTCAGCCGCTGCGCCAGGATGATGGGCAGCGGCATGAGTTCCGGGCTCTCTCGCGTCGCGAACCCGAGGCCGTAGCGCGAATCGACGTAACCGATACCCTCGATAGTCCTACGCACGATCTCAGGGATATCGACGTACGTCTCGGTTGTTATCTCGCCTGCGACGAAAGCGAGGCCCGTCGTCACCAGGCACTCGGCGGCCACACGCGCCTTGGTGTCCTTCTCGATAATAGCATCGAGGATCGCATCCGAGATCTGGTCGGCGACCTTATCCGGATGTCCCTCGGTTACGCTCTCCGATGTGAACAGACGTCTTCTCGACAATTCCCCGCTCCTGGCATCGGTAGCAGCTTCCCACCGCCCGTGGCGGCGAGCCGGCGGCCACCCGCATTAAGAAAAACGAACGAAAGTACCTACTTACTCAGAGTGTGACAAGCTGTCGTCGGCGTTCACAGCGGAAAGATCAACAACGTCCCCCAGCGCCGCCACCATCCGCTCACGGATCTCTCGCCCCGTCTCGGCAGTCAGCAGCTCGCCGACGACCCGCTCGACCTGCCCGAGGTCGATCGAGCGAATCAGTCTCTTCTGGCCCAGGATAGCGCTGGGCGCGCAGCTGAGGCTGCGCACGCCGAGGCCCAGTAACAGGAGCGCACCGAGCGGATCGTGAGCAGCGCCGGGTGGTAGAGGTCGAAGAACTGGGACAGCTGGGCGTTGCCCCGATCCACCGCGAGCATGTACTGGATGAGATCGTTGGTGCCGAGGCTGAAGAAGTCGACGTAGCGACCCAGCATGGCGGCGATCACCACCGAGGCCGGCGTCTCGAGCATCACGCCGAGTGGACATTCAGCGTGCTCTATGGCATCGCGATCCAGCTCGCGTCGCGCTTCATCGATGACTGCGCGGATCGCCCGCACCTCGTCTACCGCGTTCACCATCGGCACGAGCAGCCGCACCGGTCCATGAGCGGCCGCTCGGAGGACCGCCCGCACCTGGTTGTGGAACAGCTCGGGCATCATCTCGTAGATGCGGATGCCTCGCCAGCCCAGGAAGGGGTTCTCTTCGGCGATGGGAGGCAAAAACATCGGGAACTTGTCGCCGCCCAGATCGAAGGTGCGGATCGTGACCGGGCGGGGCGCCATGATGTCGACGACGTCCTTGTAGGCCTGGTACTGCTCCTCCTCAGCAGGCACAGCGGTCTTACCGACGACCAGGAACTCGGTTCGGAAAAGCCCGACGCCGTCGGCGTTCACCGCCGCCGCGGCGCGGGCATCGGCCGGTAGCTCGAGGTTGGCGTGGAGGCCGATCCGCTCTCCGTCGCGTGTCCTGGGTTCCTCCCCGACGGTACCCTCCAGCTGTCTTTCCGTCTGCTTGGCCCGCTCGTCGCGATCATGGAACCAACGCTTCTCCGACTCGCTGGGCGCGATGACGACCTTGCCGCGCCGGCCGTCGAGGATGATCTCGACGCCGTGCTTGACGCGATGCGAGAGATCGCCGAGCCCAACTACACAGGGAAGCCCGAGGGAGCGAGCCAGAATCGCGGCGTGTGACGTCCGTGTGCCCGCATCGGTGGCTACCCCGAGAACGCGACTCCGATCGAGGTCGACCATTCGGCTCGGGGTCAATTCGTGGGCCACGAGTATAACGGGATCGCCTTCGCCCGCTTCGATCGCCGGACCGGGGATGTCGATCAGCGTCGCCAGGACGCGCAACTGCACGTCGAGCAGGTCCGCAACGCGGTCCATGACCCTGGCATGGGTCGCGTCCAGCCAGCGTGAGCGGAACTCCAGAACCCGGAGGCTGAAGGCCCGCTCCGCTGTGAGGAAGCTGTCGGAGATGTAGGTGAGCGTTCCCTCGATGAGGTCCGGGTCTTCCAGCATCATGAGCTGGGGATCGAAGATCTTGGCCTGAACCGAGCCGAGGCGGCTCTCGACCTGGTCATGCAGTCCCACGGTACGTTCCTTGGCCGCCTGGCAGGCGGCCTGGAAGCGGGCGATCTCCGCCTCGATCTCATCCGGAGCCACAGTTGCGTGCGGGACTTCGAGGCGCGGCCAGAAAGCCACGAAGGCGGGCCCGATAACGATCCCCGGGGCAGCCGGGATCCCCTGCACCGACACGCCCACGCGGCTCACTCCTCCCCGAAGCCGTCGGCGACCAAGCGGACGAGGGCCTCGACCGCCTCGCGGGCATCGGCACCGCGGGCGCGGATTTGGATCGTCGATCCCTTCTCGGCAGCCAGCATCATGACGCCCATTATGCTCTTGCCGTTAACCTCGAGGCCGTCTTTGCTCACCAGAATCTCCGACTCGAACTTGGCCGCCAATTTTACAAACTCGGCCGCCGGCCTGGCGTGCAGGCCGTAAACGTTCGCCACCGTAACGTCTCTTACGTGCTCCTGTTCGTCCACGCTTACCATACAGAGGTACCGAGAATGACGAACGCCAGCGACCCAACGAGGAGGCCGAGGACAGCCAAACGACCCGCGAGCCCGGGACGCCCGTAGCCCGCGATCGCAAGGGTCAGAGCGATGCCAATTGTACGGCTCCACTGACGACAGCCAGAGGTATCGTAAGGCGATCTGGCAGGCGCCGCAAAGGCGAACCCATCAGAGCCCGACCGACCTCACGCCCTTCCCTCCATCCCAGCCGCAGGCCCCAGACCCGCAAC
>JBDHHM010000022.1:0-19755 GCA_039589355.1 Gemmatimonadota bacterium
TCGCCCTGTACGAACTCGGTGACCGGCGGCGCGTCCTGCCAGGCGTCTTCGTCGAGCCGGCCGTCAATCCGGATGTCACCTGTGCGGTACGCCGCCTCGGCCGCCGGGATCGCCACCGCGTCTCCAGCGCCGTTGCTGGAATGCTGGGCATCCGCGGGTTGGCACCAGACGAGGGCCGCTACCGCAAGCGTTGCCCACACCAATCCCCTCCGGCCCGGAGTGCCGGTCGACAGACGCTGGCCCGAGCAGCGGTGGCCGTTCTTGGACGCGATGGTCACCATCGCCTTTCTTAACACCTTTTGTCCTATGGGCGTTGACGGGCCGCGGGGGGTCCCTGCACGAGCGAGGAGCGCGGCGACACCTAGCCAGCACCAAAAGAACAAATAACTCCGATTCGCGCTAGCCTGAGGACCGGAGACAGGCTCAGGAAAGGCTGTTGCGGGGGTGGTGAACATATGTTTCGGCGCCCGCGCACCTGCGTTGACGATCGGTTGACGACCACTCCCTACACTACCGGCCTGTCCGGCATAGGAGGTGGAGGTGAGGCGATGCAGTGGCTGGCTGGACCGGGCGTTGAGCCTGGTGACCGTGATCGTGGGTCTCGTGGCGGCGTACCTGGTGGTGACGGAGCGGGTGATACCGGCGTTGCGGAGCGAGCCTGTTCCGGTGGACGCAGGGGAGAAGCTCTCGGCGCGGCTCGAGTTCGAGCTGCTGGCGGCGAGTCCCGGCGGGCGGATCGGGGTTCCGGGCGAGCGGGCGGGCGTGCTACGCCAATCTCCCTGCTTGGGATCGAGCGGTGCGCGCGGCCGAGGGCGTTGCGTCGGTTCTGTCGGTGGCGTTGGACCGGGATCGGCCGGCGGCGCGGGCGTACGCGCGGCGGCACCTACCGTCCACGGTGGGTGTGATTCCGAGAGATGCGCGGCGTCTGACGGGCGTGCTGGGCATCGGCATCGTGCCGTCGACGGCGCTGGTCGGTCGTGATGGCGTGGTGATTTTCTTCCGGCAGGGCGGTCTCGATGGAGCTGCCGTGGACTCGCTGGTGAGTGCGCTGGGGGCCCTGAAGGGTCCTTCATCTTAGAGGAAAGGACGGGACGATGAGGAGGAAGTTCTTACTGTTGACGGCGCTGACGGCGCTGGCGCTGGGGCAACCGGCCCCGGCGCTCGCACGGGATTGCGAGGACGTCTGCGCCGACAAGGCAGTCGAGCGGTGCGACGACCTCGACTCGGTGAAGTGCGGGGCCTACATCGCGGGCTGTCTGCTGGGCTGCTCGATGGGGCAGCTCATCAGGATGGTGACCTAGGGAGGAGGTGATAGGATGCGACACGCCTTACTGGTTTCCTCCCTGCTGCTCCTCGGCCTCGCCGCCGCGCCGCCGCCGGCTACGGCATTGCCCGGGCGAGCTGCGTGCGAGGGGTACTGCGCATTCGTGGGCGGTGGCTGCTACGTCTTCCTGGGCCTTTTTATAGGGAAAGACAAGTGCGAGTCGCTGTACGAAGGTTGTATCGAAGGGTGTGTAGCGGGCTTGGCAGAATCCAAGCCCGAACGTGAGTAGCCGGTGGCGATCGGCCACCGGGTGACTCGGGCCGGCGTTGCGGTCGTTCTTATGGCCGCAACGCTTTCCCCGGTAGCGTGCGGGGGCGGGACGTCCGAGGGGAGAGGGTCGGGCGGCCGGTCCGAGGTCGTCGGCGACGCGAATCCGGACTCAGTAGCGGCGCACCTGGAGGCACGCTGGCTCGTTCCGCCCGACCATTACGGCGACCCTCCGCTGGCCGCGCCGATCGCGCTCGCCGTCGACGAAGATCTTGGCCGCCTCTATGTGCTGGAGACGCAGCCACCCGAGCTGCGCGTCTACGATGTGAGTAGTGGGAGTTACGTCGGCGCCTTGGGTCGTGAGGGTGACGGGCCGGGCGAGTACAGGCGTCCAATCGCTCTCGCGGTGGAGCCGGGCGGCCTGGTTGCGGTGCTGTCGATGAGTGGCCGCGTCACGTTCTGGCGGGGTGACGGCAGGCTCGCCGGAACCGTGCGGGCCGGAGGGGGACTGGCGACGGATATCGTCGCTGCGCGGGCGGACAGCTTCTACGTGAAGTCCGACCTGTTCCCGCCCGACGACGTTGCCGAGTTCCGCATCGTGGCCGTGGACACGGTGCTGGACCGGCCGCTGTTTCGCGATCTGGACGTGCCCGGTACGGAGGAGCCGGGTCGACCCTACAGGAACCACAGTTATGCGGTGGCGGCTACTTCATCCGGCGACCTGCTGTTGGCGCCTCCCGGCCCCGACTACACGATTCTGCGGGTGGGCGGTAGGGGTGAAGTGATCCAGGTGGTCAGCCGGCCCGAGGTCGGGCCGCTCTCGCGCAGCGAGGAGGAGATAGAGGCGATACGCGAGCGGGTGCGGCGGGCGTTCGCCGCCGTGGGCCGTTCGGCCCCTTCGAGTACCCCGGTCCCGAAGTACCGCGCGCACATAGCGCGGTTGGCGACGGCGCCGGATGCGAGCATCTGGGCGCTGACCCAGCGGGGGGATAGCAGCACGGCAATCATCGATTGGTTCGACGGGGACGGAGAGTTCTCCGGCAGCTTCGCGGTCGGGCTGCGGGCGAGCGAACTGGCTGTCTCTACCGGGGGCATATATCTGCTCGCCCGTTCGACGTTCGATGTACCGGGGATCGCCGTGGCGCGGAGGCCGGGCAGATGAGCCCACCCGACGATCGACCGCTGATCGAGGTCGAGAACCTGCATTACCGTTACCGGTCGGGCGGAGACTTCGCGCTCGAGGGGCTCAGCTTCGGTATCGAACGCGGTCACGTCGTCGGACTGGTCGGACCGAACGGCTCGGGGAAGACCACTCTCTACCGACTGGTCCTCGGCCTCATGCGGCCGCAAGAAGGGTGGGTAACAGTACGCGGGCTGGAACCGGCGGCCTACAGACGGAACCGGGGCGTCGGCTATCTCCCCGAGCAGGTGAGGCTACCCGGGAACGTCCGGGTCCGAGAGCTTGCCGTCCTGCTGGCGCGGCTCGCCGGGCTACGCGGGCTCGAGGTGGCTGAGGCCGTCGACCGCTACATGGATACGCTCGCTCTCGGGGAGTGGGCCGACGCCGTCGTGAGCACGCTCTCCCACGGGTACCGGCAACGAGTAGGCCTGCTGGCCGCGCTGCTGGGTGATCCAAAGCTCCTGTTGCTCGACGAGCCTGCCAACGGACTCGATCCCACCTCCATCGGCCTATTGAGGAGCCTGATACGCGGGCTGAAGCGCGGGGGGCGGACCGTCGTCGTCTCCTCGCACAACCTTTGGGAGCTCCAGCGCATCTGCGATGAGGTGCTGATTCTGAGGTACGGGCGGCTGCTGGGGCGAAGCTCGCGGGAGGAGCTGGCCGAGCGGTCGGAGATCTGGGTCGTACTGCTGGGACCGGAGCGAGGGGAGGTTTCGTCGGGAGCTGAGGCGCTCTGCCTGGAGCTTGGCGGCGTACGACTCGCCGCCGATGAGGCGGCGTTCGCCGACGCGCGATCAGCTCGAGCATTTGCAGGGCAGGTAGAGA
This sequence comes from Gemmatimonadota bacterium, assembly GCA_039589355.1. GTDB lineage: Bacteria > Gemmatimonadota > Gemmatimonadetes > Palauibacterales > KS3-K002. The sequence continues at coordinate 3,537 of JBDHHM010000022.1, forward strand.
CGACAGGCGGCAGGGTCGATTCGATCGAGCGGCGACCCTTCGACCTGGAGTACCTGTTTCACTCGCTCGTGCAGAAAGATGCCGGGGGCTGCGACCGATGATTAGCGTGTCGCGTTCGTTGTGGCTGCTTGCGGCCCTATTCCGATTCGTGGCGGACGATGTTGTTCGCAGCCGATCTGTTTACTACGCGGGAGTGCTGGGGGGCTACTTCTCGTTCGAGCTGCTGGCAGCTGTGGCTGCGAGCGGTGGGTCGGGGGAAGGGTTCGCACGCAGGTTCATCCTCGTGTCGTTGATCGTCTCGGCGCCGCTCTGCCGTCCGTGGCTGAGTGAAGACGTCCGCTTCGGTTACGCCGCGCTCTGGCTGCAGAAGCCGGTCGGCGCCTTCGACTACTACCTGGCCCGGATACTGGCGGTCGTAGCCTGGTCCGTCGTGGCAACGCTCGCCATCGGTCTGGCGTCGATGCCGGCATCGATCGGCGTGGTGTCCCTGATCGACATCGCGCGCGCGGTCGTGGCGCTGGGTTGGATCCCGACGACCCTCGTCGTTCTCAGCTTCCTAGGCTCGGCACTGGGAGCCCGCAACAGCGGGCTGTTCGCCTACGGCGCGCTCTTCGCCGGCTTCGCGCTACCAGGCTTTCGCGATGCGATTTGGCTCGGCCCCGCCTATCAGGTCCTGGAATGCGTTCTACCTCCTGCCTATTCGGCTTTGCTGGCAAACACAGCCCTAAGAGACGGCAACATCCTCGCTGCCGCTGCCGGGCTCCGACCGCTGCTCCTCTATATCCTCCTCTGTACCGGACTGGCGCTCGTTCTCGCCACCCAGGTGCCGAAGCGTCTGTCCCGGGCCGGGTAACGAATGGGAGTGGCGATTGCGCGTGAGAGAGGCGGGGGCTATTATCATCGTTGAAACTGAGGCTCGATCAACGAATTAGTCGCCCGCCCACTGCTTTGTGAGCTAGCGCACCTATGGCCGAAGAGAACGCTTCCACTACTTCACAGATCGTTACCCCCGGGCCCCCCATCGGCTGTGCGATGCTGATGATGGACCTGTTCCGCAGCTACCTTCATCAGGCTCGCTTGCCGGTAACGCATCAGCGTGAAGCGATCGCGATGGCTCTGTTCGAGGCGGAACGCCATCAATCGGTGGACGAGCTGGCGGACCTGCTGCGGGGCCGGGGCGAGCACGTGGGCAAGGCGACGATCTACCGGACGCTGAACCTGCTGGTCGAGGCGGGGCTGGCCCGGGAGCTCGATTTCGGGGAAGGCTTCAAGCGCTACGAGCACCAGGCCGGCGAGACCCAGCACGACTACCTGATCTGCACGAGCTGTGGGAAGGTGGCCCGCTTCCAGCGGGAGGCGATGGACCGGTTGCAGGCGGACATTGCAGCGGAGCTGGGGTTCACCGTGCAGAGCAGGAGGTTGAAGATCTACGGCCTTTGTGACAGCTGCGCGGGAGCGGAAGGCTCGGAGCAGGTGGTGGAATCGCCGGCCTCGGTAGGCGCCGGTCCCGAAACGGGGTAAGCTGTCAATCGACCGCGGCGAGCCGGTCCCGTTGCAGTTCTGATGTCGCCGTCCGACTACCGTAGCCGGGCGGCTCTTTTTTTGCATCTTATCCGTCGCGTCAGCCAACGACAGAGGACGAGATGAAAGAGCACGACCGACTGATCGATCTGCTGGTGGAACGTTCCTTCCGGATCGGCGATTTCACGCTGCGCAGTGGGAGGAAGAGCCGCTTCTACGTAGACGCGCGGACCACGACGTTGTCGGCGGAGGGCCAGGCGCTCATCGGTGCGCTCGGTCTGCGCGCCCTGGCCGAGGCCGGGCTCGACCCCGAGGCGGTGGGCGGACTGACTATGGGTGCCGACCCGATCGCCTACGCCATTGCCCACCGGAGCTTCCTCGACGGACGGCCCATCGAGGCGTTCACGGTGCGCAAGGAGGCGAAAGGTCACGGAGCGGGCAAGCAGATCGAGGGTAACCTGGAGGCCGGTCAGAACGTCGTGGTCATCGAAGACACGATCACGACGGGCGGATCGGCGCTGAAGGCCTGCGATGCGGTGAAGGCGGCCGACGCCAAGATCCTGGCGGTCCTGGCCCTCGTCGATCGTGAGGAGGGCGGCCGCGAAGCGATCGAAGCGGCCGGGTACCGGGTCGTGAGCCTCGTCAAAGTGTCGGAGCTACGGGAGCGGGCCGGCGATGCCGGCTGACCTGCCTCTGATATCACGGATCGAGTCTATGCTGCGTAGCGTAATGCTCTACCTGAGCGAACAGAAGCGGCTCCAGAGCTTCGTTCTCAGCTCGAAGTTCGCGCGAAAGCGGTCGCGACGCTTCGTGGCCGGCGAAACGTTGGACGAAGCGATCGGTGCAGTTCGCGCCCTGAACGCGCGGGGCAGGGACGTGACGCTCGACCACCTGGGCGAGAGCGTGGAGAGCGAGGGCCAGGCGAACAAGGCGACCGACGATTACATCCGGATCCTCGATCGGCTGGCGACAGAGAACGGAGTAACGGCCACAATCTCGATCAAACCGACCCAGATCGGCTTGGCGATCGATCGTGATCTGTGCCTGACCAACATGCGTCGACTTGCCGAGTCGGCGCATGCGCAAGGCAACTTCGTTCGTATGGACATGGAAGCTTCCTGCTACGTTGATGCGACCCTGAGCGTCTTCTACGAGTTGTCTGACGAGTTCAAGAACATCGGCGCGGTCATCCAATCGTACCTGAGGCGCAGTGAAGAGGACGTGCGCGAGCTCGCCAGGCGCGGTGTTCCCGTGCGTCTGTGCAAAGGCGCATACAAGGAGCCCGCCGAGGCGGCATTCCAGAAGAAGCAGGAGATCGACGATAGCTACGTTCAGCATCTGGAGATCCTGATGGACTCGGAAGCACCGATCGGTATCGCGACGCACGACGATCTGATGATCGATGCGGGGAAGCGATTGATTCGGGAACGCCCCGACCGGGAGGCGCCCGTCGAGTTCCAGATGCTGTATGGCGTGCGCCGCGATATGCAGGCGCGGCTGATCGAGGAGGGGTTCGGAATGCGGGTATACGTTCCGTACGGGAACGAATGGTATCCCTACTTCATGAGGCGGATGGCGGAGCGGCCCGCCAATCTGCTCTTCGTGCTCCGGGCTATGGGGGGAAAGTAGGTCAGGGAAGTTCCTGCAGGGCGACCGGCTGCATGGCCAACCCGAAGGTTTCACCAAAAGAATGGGCGACCCGATGCGCGACTTCGTCGACGCTATAAGCCCATCCGGCTTCGCGTTCGACGGTGGTCATCTGCACTGCGTCGATGCCGCAGGGGACGATCAGATCGAAATCGGAGAGATCGGTACTCACGTTCAGCGCGAAGCCGTGGAAGGTGACCCACCGGGTAACGTGCACGCCGATGGAAGCAATCTTTCGGTCCTCCACCCAGACTCCCGTGTAGCCCGGCACCCGGCTGCCGGAGACCCCACAGGATGATAGCGCCTCTATCAAGACCTCCTCGAGTTGCCGTAGGTACCAGTGAAGGTCCTGCTTGTGGTGTGTGAGGTCGACGATGGGGTAGCCGACGAGCTGGCCGGGCCCGTGATAGGTGACGTCGCCGCCGCGCTCCACCTCGTGCAGTTCCACGCCGCTGGCCGCGAGAGCTTCGGCCGATTCGATCACGCTGGATTCCCGCGTGCCGCGGCCGAGAGTGATCACACGGGGATGCTCGAGGAGGAGCAGGAGGTCGTCGGCGAACGCGCCGCTGACCCGCGCCCCCGCCAGCCTACGCTGTAGCTCGAGGGCCTCGCCGTAGTCGGTGAGGCCCTCGAGCCGGAGAAGCCTGCAGATCTTCTGGAAAGTCAAAACGCCCTAGTGTCGTCGCCCGTCGACGCGGTGCGCGCGTACCCGATCCGGGCGACTAGATGTGAATAGGCCGCCCAAGCGTCGCGAGCGCTGCTTCCATGATCGTCTCGGACAGCGTTGGGTGCGCATGTACGGTGGCGGCGATCTCGTGCACTGTGGTCTCGAGGGCGCGGCCTAGACCGATTTCCGCTATCAGTTCGGTAACGTTGTGCCCGACCATATGCACGCCCAGCACCTCACCGTACTTCGCTTCGGCGACGATCTTCACCATGCCATCCGGCGCGCCGGCCGCGAGGGCACGAGCGTTGGCGCTGAACGGGAATTTGCCGACCTGCACCTGGTATCCATCCTCTTTGGCCTGCACTTCGGTTCGACCGATGCTGGCGACCTCCGGGTGGCAGTAGGTGCAGGATGGTACATCTTCTCGGGCCAGCGGGTGAGTCGGATGGCCGGCGATCTGTTCGACCGCGACGATCCCCTCGTGGGTAGCTTTGTGGGCGAGCATCGGCATACCTGCGACATCGCCGATGGCATAGATCCCGTCGGCTGAAGTACGGCCGAATTCGTCGACCGTGATCCAGCCCTGGTCGTCGAGCTTCACTCCGGCCGCCTCCAGGCCCAGATCTTCAACGTTCGGCGTCCTGCCGGTGGCCATCAGCAGGGTGTCGCACTCGATGACCTGCTCGCCGCTGGCGCCCTCGACGGTCACCTGCAACTTGGTATCAAGCTTCTCCAGAGATTTGACGCCTGTCTTTCTCTTGACCTTGATGCCGCGCTTCTTGAAGGAGCGCTCGACGACGCCGGCGATCTCGGCGTCCTCGAGCGGGAGTAGTTGCGGCAGAATCTCAACGATCGTGACGTTGGCACCGAAAGCGTTGAAGACATCGGCGAACTCCATGCCGATCGATCCGGCACCGACGATCACAATGTGCCCCGGCGGCCTTTTGATCTCCAGCGCTTCACGACTGGAGACCACGCGCTCGCCGTCGAACTCGAAGCCGGGGAATGTCTTGGGCCTTGATCCCGTGGCGATGATAATGTTGGAGGCCGAAATAGTAGCGTTGCTTCCCCCCTTCAACTCGACATCCAGCTTATTGCCGCCGGCGAGCTTGGCTCGGCCGAAGATCGGCATGACGCCGTTCTTATCGAACAGGAACTTGACGCCCTTGGTAAGGCGCTCGCTGATCTGACGGCTGCGGGTCACGGCGGCGCCGATGTCGAGATCGTAGCCCTTGACCTTGATACCGAAATCGGCTGCCCCGTCCTTGATTTGGCGCGCCAAATTCGCGCTTTCCAGAAGCGCCTTCGTCGGAATGCAGCCCCAGTTGAGGCAAACGCCGCCCAGGCCGCCTTCACGCGACTCGGACTCGACACAGGCGACATCCAGCCCGAGCTGGGCGGCGCGGATGGCGGCGACATAGCCGCCCGGCCCGGCGCCGATGACCACCAGGTCGTACGAGTCCTTTATGCCATCCTTCTTAGCCACGGCTCGTCCCTCGTTGGAGTTTAGTGTGATCTGGGGCAAAAATTAGGTGTTTGGGAATCGAAAATCCATGACCAATTGAATACTAGACTAATAGACTAAGTGACTGTCGCCGGCCCTCTCCCCGATCACAGAACCAAGCGAAGCGGGTTCTCCAGCATTTCCGCGAACGTAGCCAGGAACTCTGCCCCCATCGCACCGTCGACGGCCCGGTGATCGCAAGACAGCGTGACGCGCATGCGCGGCCTGATCTCGACCGTACCGTCGACAACGACCGGTTTCTCTCGAGTCGCGCCTACCGCGAGGATGGTGGCGGCGGGCGGGTTGATGACGGCGGTGAACTCATCGATTCCGTACATGCCAAGGTTCGAGATCGTGAACGTGGCACCCTGGTAGTCGTCGGGCGCGAGCTTCCTCTCCCGCGCTCTGGCGATGAGCTCGCTGGTCTCCTCGGAGATCCGCCGTAGGCCCTTGCCGGCCGCATCGCGTAGCACGGGGGTGATCAGGCCGTCGGGGACGGCGACGGCGATACCGACATCGACGCGAGTGAACCTGCGGATGTGGTCGCCGGCGAAGGATACGTTCACTTCGGGGTGCTCGCTGAGCGCCTGGGCGGCGGTCTTCACGATGATGTCGTTGACACCGATCTTCGCCCCCGACTCTGCGAGGGTCTCGTTGAGTTGTCCACGCAGCTTCAAGACCTCACCCATGTCGATCTCGCGTGTGAGGAAGAAGTGTGGGATGGGTCCCAGGCTCTGAGCCAAGTTGCGAGCGATGGCTTTGCGGAGCTGACTGAGCTCGACGCGCTCGTAGGGGACGTCGTAGTCGACCTCCGGCGCCGTAGCCGCGGGCGCCGGGACGCCGGCGCTCGATGCGGCCTCGATGTCCCGCTTGATGATTCGGCCACCCGTGCCAGTGCCGCGCAGGCCCTCCAGTCGGATCCCGCGATCATCGGCCATCCGCCTGGCCAGGGGAGACGCTTTTATCCTGCCGCCGTCACCGGCTGGCGACGGTGCTACTGGCTGCGCGCCCGGCGCCGACGCTTCGCCGGGGGCGGGCTGGGCGGGCGCGGTGGCCGCCGGGACGGCCACCGGCACCGCGGCCGCCGATTCCTCGAGGATGGCCGAGATGTCTTCGTCTTCGGCAGCGACTACGCCGAGGGTCGTGCCGGTGGGGACGGTGGCGTTTTCCTCCACCAGGATCTCTCGCAGGACGCCCGAGCCCATCGCTTCCACCTCCATGGTGGCTTTGTCGGTCTCGACCTCGACCACGACGTCGCCCGACTCGACGGGATCGCCCTTCCGCTTCACCCACTTGAGTACTCGCCCTTCCTCCATCGTGGGCGAGAGCTTCGACATTACGATTCGGCTGGCCATGTGCTAGTCCCGGTAACACACCTGACGGATCGCCTTGACGACGAGATCCGCCTGGGGGAATTGAAACTGCTCGAGGTTCGCGGCGTACGCGTGTGGCGCATCGGCTCCGGTGACGCGGGCGATCGGAGCGTCCAGGTAGTCGAACGCCTCGCGCTGGATATCATCGACGATCTGCGCGCCTATGCCGCAGACCGGCCAACCCTCCTCGACGATGACGCAGCGGTTCGTCCGACGCACCGAGTCGAGGATGGTGTCGATGTCCATAGGGCGCAGAGTGCGCGGGTCGATTACTTCCACGGATACTCCGTCCTCACGTTCGAGAGTGTCGGCCGCGGCCAGCGCCGAGTGTAACGGCCGCGAGTGCACGACGACCGTCACGTCGCGCCCCGGACGCTTGATCTCAGAAACGCCTAGCGGGAGCGTGAAATCGTCGGCTTCGGGGACGTCGTCCTTGGACGCGTAGAGCAGCTCGCCTTCCAGAAATACGACGGGGTCGTCGTCACGGATCGCCGACTTCAGAAGGCCCTTGGCGTCGCGCGCCGTCGCCGGCGCCACAACCTTCAGGCCCGGGATGTGTGCGTACCACGAGTCGAGCGCCTGCGAGTGGGTGGCCGCCAGCTGGTTGGCGGCCCCGCTGGGCCCGCGGAAAGTGATAGGCATCTTGAACTGACCGCCCGACATATAGCGCATCTTGGCGGCGGCGTTCACGATCCCGTCGATGGCGAGCAGCGCGAAGCTCCAGGTCATGTACTCGACGATCGGACGCAGGCCGACCATCGCAGCGCCTACCCCCAGGCCGGTGAACCCGAGCTCGGCGATGGGCACGTCGCGTACACGCCACTCACCGAACTCATCCAACAAGTCGCGGCTCACCTTGTAGGCGCCCTGGTACGCACCGACCTCCTCACCCATGAGGAAGATGTCGGGATCGCGGCGCATCTCTTCGCGGAGCGCCTGGTTCAGGGCTTCCCGGTACGTGATTACCGCCATGGGTCCCTCCGCCTGACGTCGGGGGACTCCCCGGAATAGATATCGCTGTAGAGATCGTCCGGCTGCGGGATGGGGCTCCGCTTGGCGAACTCGACCGAGTCGTCGATGATCTTCTTCGCTTCCTGCTCGATGTCGTTCAAGTCGGTGTCCTTGATCACCCCATGTGCTCTCAAGGTCTCTATGTACTGCTTGATCGGATCGTCATGCGCCTTGAACTGGTGGACTTCCTCCTTCGTCCGGTAATGCCCGTAGTTGGGGTCCGACATCGAGTGACCTACGAAGCGATATGTCTTGGCCTCGATCAGGCTGGGCAGCTTATGGGCCCGCGCCCGATCGACTGCCGTTTCAACGGTCCGGCGCACTTCCAGAACTTCCATCCCGTCGATGGTCCAACCCTGCATGCCCGAGTACGCGCAAGCGCGGTCCGCCAGGTTCTCGATGGCGGCGGCGCGGTGAACGGCAGTGCCCATTCCGTACTGGTTGTTCTCGATGATGAAGACAATCGGGAGCTGGAAGAGCGCCGCCATGTTCAGTGCCTCGTTGAAGGCTCCGATGTTGGCGACCGAGTCGCCGAGGAAGCAGACGCACACCTGGTCGGTATCGCGGTAGCGGATGGCATAGGCGATGCCGACGGCGACCGGTAGGTGGCCGCCTACGATGGCGTGGCCGCCCATGAAGTTGACCGATGCATCGAAGAGGTGCATGGAGCCGCCTTTGCCCTTCGAGCTACCGTCGATCCGGCCGAAGAGCTCGGCCATGATCGCGCCTGGGTCCATACCGCGGACAAGGCCATGTACGTGGTCGCGGTAGGCGGTGATCACATAGTCGTCGCGGCGCAGAGGCGTGAGGGCGCCGACGGCGACCGCCTCCTGTCCTATATAGAGGTGGCAGAAACCGCCGATCTCGCCCACTTGGTACATCTCGCCGGCGCGTTCCTCGAACCGACGGCCGAGGACCATCCACTTGAGCATCTCGACCAGCGCGGCTCCATCGAGACCCAGGAGCTCATCCGATTGAGTGATCTTTGTTGCCACTAGCTAAAGACCTCCGTATGCATCTACTGCCAAAAAACGCGGGCGCTCCGTCCGCGCCTCGGTCTCGCTTCCTCCGCTCTTTCGGGTCAGCTGCTGGCTGGGCCTGCCGGTTGGGAATGCGAGCCGCATCCGATCGACTCGACCTGCTCCCGCGCGTGGTAGGAGCTGCGTACCAGCGGTCCCGCCTCGACGTGCTTAAAGCCGATCTCCTCCTCGCCGAGCCGTTTCAGTTCGGCGAATTCGTCGGGCGTGTAGTATCGGTCTATCGGCAGATGATGGGGCGACGGGCGCAAGTACTGACCGAGTGTCAGGATCTCAGTTCCAACGTTCGCAAGATCGGCCATCGCCTCGGCCAGCTCGTCGCGCGTTTCGCCCATTCCACAGATTACGCCCGACTTGGTGAGAACCGTCGGGTTGATTGTCTTCGAGTGGTGCAGCACCTCTAAGGCCCGCTCGTAGCGGCCACCCGGGCGGATGAAGCGGTAAAGTCGGCGGACCGTCTCCAGGTTGTGGCTGAAGATCTCCGGTCGCGCCTCGACCACTGCGGCGACGGCGGTCGGGTCGCCCTTGAAATCTGGTGTGAGGACCTCGACGGAACAGCCGGGGGCGAGCCTGCGGATCGCACGGATCGTTTCGGCGAAGATCGCCGCGCCGCCGTCGGGCAGGTCGTCTCGGTTGACCGATGTGATGACCGCATGCTTGAGATTCATCGCCTCGACGGCCTCGGCGACGCGCAGCGGCTCGTTCTGATCGAGACTGCCGGGCATGCCGGTCGTAACGGCGCAGTACGAGCACGACCGCGTGCAGATGTCGCCCAGGATCATGAAGGTGGCGGTCCCCTGGCCCCAACACTCACCCATGTTCGGGCACTGGGCCTCCTCGCACACCGTGTGCAGAGTCTTAGCCCGCATCAGGCGCTTGAGGTTGGCGTACTCGCCCATCCCCGGCGCCCGTGCCTTGAGCCAGGACGGCTTCCGGCCTTCGGGGCCCGCGCCCGTGGGCGTACGCTCCTGGAGCAGCGGCTGCATCTCTTCGCGTTGCTGCCGCAGCGCCGCATACTCCAACGGGAGCACCCCCTGATGAAAGACCTTTAGTTCGCGCATACCACCTTTACCGGGACGGGCCGGCCACTGAGGGCGCGTCCGCCAACCGGGTCGCAAATCCACGTGCTGTCGGGACCCTAAAAACTAGCAGACTTCCCACCCCCGACCAGAGGCCCTGCGACTTGCATTATCGGGGCTCCGGTGTACATGTAGAAGCTTCCTAGCTACGAGTGCACCAGGGTTGTACCAGGAAAGCCCGTGGAGGTTCATATGTCGGTTGAGGTAGGCCAGGCGGCGCCCGGCTTCGAGCTGGAGGCGACGACCGGCGAATCGATCTCGCTGGAAGATCGGAGGGGTAGGGGGACGACGGTGCTTCTCTTCGTCCCGCTCGCCTTCACGCCCGTGTGCACGAACGAGCTGTCGATCATGCGGGACGAATACGAGATCTACACGAAGCTGGGTGCGGAAGTGTTCGCCGCCAGCGTAGACAGCGTTCACACCCTGAATGTCTGGGGCAAGCAGCTGGACCTACCGTATCCGCTCTTGAGCGATTTCAACAAGGACACGGCCAGAGCGTACGGAGCACTGTACGAGGAGCTGGGCGGGCTGAGGGGCGTAGCCAAGCGATCGGCCTTCGTGATCGATCGGGAAGGCGTCGTCCGCTACCGCTGGGTCTCGGAAGATGCGAGCCTGCTGCCGCCGTTCGACGAGATCAAGGCCGCGGTGGAGCAGGCGGCGTCTGCCTGAGCGAGCGCGGCCACCGCGTCTCCGGGAACGAAGTCGATCCGCAGGTCGACCAGGCGGTCTCGCGTGGCGTAACGGGCGCCGGGCCCAACCACAATCAACGCCGCCGAATGTGACCCGTCCTCTTCACCGCCGGCGTCGCGGCCCGCCTCGAGCGCGGTAAGCAGGCGATCGGTGAGGGGGCCGTCGGTTGTCTCGAAAGCCTCCTCGTCGCCAGCCGGTGCCCGGCGATGACGAAGTGCTCGCCGGTCTTGTGAGCGGCGTGCCCTTCCAGCTCGTCACCGGTGAAGGCGGCGGCGCCTTCTGGGGTGATCGCCAGCACCTGACGGCTCTCCCTGTCCACATCGGCGGCGAGGCCGACCGCGATCGCCGTGCCCGGAGCCAGGCCTTCATGGAGGGCGATCAGCACCGTCTCGTTGATCTCGATGAACGGCCCGCCCAGGACGACTGCGCCGCCGACGTCGGGATCGAGGAAATCGAGGTTCAATCCGATGAGGGGCGCGTTGCTAGCGGCGGCGACACCGTATTCGCCGGTGAGGTGATCGTGAGCGAGGATCGCGAAGGACGCCGGGTGTGGAGGAGACTGCGGCTCGGGCTGTTGCCCAGGCGAGGCGGCCAGCCCCAGAGCGAGGGCGGCGGTCGCGTAGAGCGTCGCTTTCGACCTCTGCATCATCTCCTGCATGTCCTTTCCGTGCTTGCTGCGGTTGGGGGTGGCTGGTGAGTCTCACTGCCGGGCGAAGCTAGGGTTGCGACAGTAGTTGCGTCAATCGCCGGAACCTTGCTCTCGCCCTGACCCGTTCCTATAATCGGGTCGACCACGAGCCCCCGAGAGTGGAGCCTGTGGCTGAATCGTTGCTGCGCAATGTTCAGAGGAGGCACCGAGGAACGTGACCTACATCATCGCACAACCCTGTATCGATGTTAAGGACGCTGCGTGTGTTGATGTGTGCCCCGTCGACTGCATCTATGAGGGGCCTGACCAGTACTACATCCACCCGGAGGAATGCATCGATTGTGGTGCTTGCGTTCCGGAATGTCCGGTGGACGCCATATTCCCGGATGACGAGGTTCCGGAGGAATGGAGCCTCTTTATCGCGAAGAACTACACGCACTTCGAGATGGAGCCGCCGACCTGATCATCCCGACCGGGTCGTCTAAACGAGATACCGAGCGCCCGGTCCCGGCCGGGCGCTCTTACTAATGGCCCGCAGACGTGGCCAGGTACGCTAATGGAGCTGGCGCGAACCGTGGCTGAGGCCAGAGAGATCCAGGAGGGGCTCCGGGAGCGGATCGTCTTCCGGCCTCCTCACGGGTTCTCCCCGCGGGTTGTTGCCGGTGCCGATGTGGCGTTCGACAAAGCTCGCAATCTCGCCTTCGCCGCCGTCGTGGTCATCGACGTCGATTCGCTGGAAACGGTCGAGACCGCCACCGCGGCCCTGCCGATCAGCTTTCCCTACGTCCCCGGGTACCTGAGCTTCCGAGAATTGCCGGCACTTGCAGCTGCCTGGGAGGGTTTGCGCGAGAGGCCGGACCTGGTGGTGCTCGATGCCCACGGCTACGCGCACCCGCGGCGCATGGGACTGGCGTGCCACGCCGGGCTCGAGCTCGGCCTGCCGGCCATCGGGTGCGCCAAGTCGATCCTCTATGGTGAAGTGGGAGACCTGGCTGACGAGCGGGGTGCCCGGGCACCCCTCGTGGATCCAAAGAGCGGGGAGGAGCTGGGCTGGGCGCTGCGCACGCGCGACCGGGTTCGCCCGGTCTACCTGTCTGTCGGACACCTCATCGACCTGTCCACCGCAGCGGAGCTCATCCTGAAATTCACACCGGGCGGCCGCTACCGTCTCCCCGAGACGACACGACGAGCCGATCGGCTGGCGGCTGAGTTCAAGAGGACGTGATGAGCCTGGCGTGTCCGACCGACACGACCAGGTGCGTCGTAAGTACACGCTTTCCCGATCCAATCTGAGACGGTCTCTGGGAAAACCCGCACAAAAGCAGGGGTTTCGGAGGGAGCGCCCGGGCACGGAGCGTGCCTGTGGGCCATGCGACAACGTGCAGGCGCCGAGGGCGCCGGCCCACATCCATCGTGCATTTCGGAGACCCCGACGGGTGTCGATCATGATATTTAGAGCGTCTGGTAAGGGAACCGCCGGCCGGGAGCAGCCGGCGGGCATCGTCGTCCTGGACCGTCTTCCGGAGCCAGCCGCTCCGCAGCTTCGGGCCTTCGTCTGGTGCAGGTGTCACCCCGCCAATCCGGTTATGCCGACGGAGCAAGCCGCGGTCGCACCGTTCCCGGTTCTTATGGTCGGTTTGGGCAGGAACGGCGAGGATGGTCACCCCTCTGATAACGGTCACAGTTAGCTGTAGCTAGCTCACTTCCATGGTCCTGGTGCCGCCGGGGCGGAAAAACCGGTCGGCTTCGGAATACTGCCTGTCCGCTGACAACCCATCGTGTCTCCGCCGGTACCGCCAACTACCGGCGGCGCCGGGACCATCCGTACCGCTTGACGCCGCGGTGCCCTAGCCCTAGCGTGGCGGACGACCTGTAGCCGCCGATCCCAACGCATACTCAGCGAAACGGAGGAGAGATGGAGGCGCGCAGCCGCGAGGGTTGGAGTACGAGAACCGGCTTCATCCTGGCAGCCGTCGGGTCCGCAGTTGGCCTGGGCAATATGTGGCGGTTCCCCTACGCAGTGTCCGACAAGGGCGGCGCCGCGTTCGTGATCCTCTACGTCCTGATGGTCTTCGCGGTGGGCGTTCCCATCATGCTGTCCGAATTCGCCGTCGGTCGGCGAACGCGGCTCAGCCCGATAGACGCGTTGCGCGAGACCGGCGGCCCGCGCTGGATGTCACTGGGCTTCCTCTACGTACTCACCGGCTTCCTGATACTCGCCTACTACTCGGTAATCGCAGGGTGGACGATGCGCTATACGCTCGAGGCGCTGCTGAGCGGCTTCGCGGCGGAGCCCGGGGCTTACTTCGAGCAGTCGACGACCGGCATCGGCGCCGTCCTCTACCACATAGCTTTCATGGCGATCACGATCTCCATCGTGGTCGGGGGCGTCAAAGCGGGGATCGAGCGGGTATCGCTGGTGCTGATGCCCCTCCTCTTCCTGCTGGTCGTAGGCCTCGCGGTCTATGCCTTGACGCTGAGCGGAGGCGGCGCGGGCTACAGCTTCTATCTGCGCCCCCGGCTCGCCGACGTCTTCTCGACGTCGACTCTCGCGGCGGCGGCCAGCCAGGCGTTCTTCAGTCTGAGCCTGGGGATGGGCGCCATGCTGACGTATGCGAGCTACCTGAAACGCAATGAGAACCTCGCCAGCTCGGCGGCGACGATATCGTTCGCCGATTTCGGCGTGGCATTCGTCGGCGGCCTGGTCGTGTTTCCGGTGATCTTCGCCTTCGGCCTCCAGGGCGATATCGGTGAGAGTGCGATCGGTGCGTTGTTCATCAGCGTGCCGCGTGCGTTCGTCGAGATGGGAGCGGCGGGCAGGGTCGTCGGGTTGATGTTCTTCACCGCGTTGTTCGTCGGAGCACTGACATCCGGGATCTCATTGCTGGAGGTGGTGACGTCGAGTCTGATCGACCACTGGAAGCTCGATCGCACGCGTGCCGCGTTGGGCGCGGGCATCGTTATCATGATGATCGGCATCCCCAGCGCCTACAATCAAGAGATTCTGGGCCTGTTCGACGCCATCGCCGGCGAGTTCTTCCTCGGATTGGGCGCGTTCTTCCTCGCACTGTTGGTGGGCTGGCGGGCATTGAACATTGCGGATGAGGTCAAGCTGGGCTTCTCTCACGAGGGCTTGATTCGCGGCTGGCTCTGGTTGATCCGCGTGGTGGCGCCGATCATCCTTGCGATTGTGATCTATGACCGCGGCAAGAACGTTGTGCAGATGATTCGCTCAATGATCGCCGGGCCCTGACGCGAACCTCGACCGGGAGGCTATAGATGGCTATTCTCGACGATGCCGAGATCGGGCGGCGGCTAAGCGGACTGCCGGGCTGGTCGCGAGACGGGGACGCGCTCGTCAAGAGTTACGAGTTCCCCAGTTTCGCGGAGGCGATCGCCTTCGTGAGTCGGATCGCGGCCCGCTCCGAGTCGCTGAACCATCACCCGGATTTCGCCATCCACTACAGGGTCGTTACGCTGTCGCTCTCGACTCACAGCGAAGGTGGGATCACCGAGAAGGACGTGGCCGCCGCGGCGGAATTCGACGAAGCGCTGGGGTGAGGCTTGGCGATCAAGTTCCACTACCACAAGGCACCCAAAGATGTCCCTCGCCTCGGCATTTGCCGGGGCGATCGACTTTGTCACGTCTATAGCGACACCTCGGTCGAGGAACTGGTCGCCTGGGGCCGCGCCCGCGGCTGGCTCCCCGCCCACCTGGACCTGCGCAACGACCTTCCGCATTTCGACGCCTTTCGGACGCGGCTGCGCTTCTGCGGCGCTGGGGTCGAGCGTAGAGAGTTTGTGGCTGATGTGCGGGCCTGGCGGGCGCGGCGAAGGCGAGCTAAGAGGTCGGCCGCGGGCTGAGTTGGGTTCGATGTTCACCTGCAACTAGTACTTGGCCAGGTCAACAATCGCTGCCTCTATGTCTTCCACCTGAGGAAGAATGGCATCCTCGAGCTGCGGTGCATACCCGACGAACGTGTCCAGCGCCGCCGTCCGGCGTACCGGGCCGTCGAGCCATTCGAACAGCTCGTCGGCTATGCGCGCAGCGATCTCCGCGCCGTAGCCCCACGATAGCGGGTCCTCGTAAACCACGAGCGCCTTGTTGGTCCGCTTCACCGAGTCGGCGATGGTCTCCATGTCGACGGGGTTGAGTGTGCGAAGGTCGATGACCTCCGCCTCTATCCCGGCTGCCTCCGAGGCGGCCTTGGCGGCGCGGGCCGAGCGCTCTACGGTGGCACCGTAGGTGATCACCGTGAGATGAGAGCCCTCGCGGACCTTCCTGGCGCGACCGAACGGGATCATGTAGCCCGGGCCCGGGTAGCGTCCCTTGTTGTAGATCTGGCGGTAAAGATGCTTGTGCTCGAGGAACAGTACCGGATCGTCGCAGCGGATCGCGGTGCGCAGGAGGCCGTTCGCATCCTCCGCGGTCGCCGGGCAGACGACATGCATCCCCGGCGTGTGCGCGAAGATGCCGGCCCCGGTCTGTGAATGATAGACGGCTCCGCCCTTTAGATAGCCGCCGTACGTGACGCGCACGACCATCGGGCACTTGAACGCGTTGTTTGAACGCCAGCGGATGAGTGGTACCTCATCGCGAAGCTGCATCATCGCGGTCCAGATATAGTCGAAGAACTGGATCTCGACGACCGGCTTGATGCCGCGCTCCGCCAGACCGACGGCGCGGCCCACGATGTTCGCTTCGGCCAACGGCGAGTTGTAAACGCGGTCGGAGCCGAACCGTTTCTGAAGTCCCCAGGTTACCTTGAATACGCCGCCTTTGCCCTTCACTTCGTCGAGCGCCGTCTCACGACTGGCGTCGGCGACGTCCTCGCCGAAGACCAGGACGGTGGGGTTCCGCTCCATCTCGTCCTTCAGGCAAGCGTTCAGCAGATCGACCATCGTCATCGGGTCACCCTCACCGTACTGCGGCTCGGTAGCGAACTCGTCCGACGTAGGGTCGATATCCGGCGAGTAGACGTAGAGGGTCGCCGTTTCGGACTCCGGCTGCGGCAGCACAGCCGCTCTATCCACCGCCTCC
>JBDHHM010000023.1:0-18423 GCA_039589355.1 Gemmatimonadota bacterium
ACCTACGACTGCAACGGCGAGCGACGCCGCACGATGGTGGCGTCGTGGTGGGAATCCAGGGCTCGCTGAACTGAACCCCGCCAAGATCAGAAGCATCACCAATCACCTCAAACAGACAGGCGAGCACCGGTGGCAGGTGCTCGCCTGTTGCTGCATGTCAGTCTGTTGGGGCGGCTAACGTCCGACGAACTCGGGCCAGCTCAGGATCCGGCCGGCGAGCACCTTGACACGCTCATCCCGCGCCCGATACATGGCGGCGTCAGCCTCCACCACCAGGTCCTCTACCACCCTGAGGAAATCGGGGAAGCCCAGGTCCAACGGCGCCACGTCGCCGGGATCGAGAGTGGCCATCCCCATCGTCGTCGACAGCGCCGGCATCCCGGGTGGCCACCAACTCTCCCATTCGCTGGCCAGGGCCGACTGCAGGCGCTCCGCCACGATAGCGGCGCCGTCCTTATTGGCGTCGATGAGTATCAGGAGGAACTCGTCGCCGCCGAACCGGCCGACGACATCGGAGTCACGCACGTTCATCTTCAGCAGGTTACCCAGATGTCGAAGCGCTCGGTCGCCGACGACGTGACCGTGCTCGTCGTTCAGGTGTTTGAAGTCGTCGATGTCGAGCATGAGCACGGTAACGGGGAATGCCTTGCGCCACGCCAGCTTGACGGTCTCGCGCAGACGCTCCAGGGTGAAGGCCTTCCGGAAGACGCGCGTCGTCGTGTCGACTGTTGCCAGCTCGTAGAGCGCGGCGTTGCGAATCGCGGCGGCGGCCTGGCTGGCAAACAGCTGCAGCAGATCGACATCACGCTCGCCCTGACCTGGCCGGTCGAGATAGGCCAGTCCCAACACGTGTTCGGCCAGAGCGAGGGGGAGGACGCCGTGGTTATCGTCGATGATGTTGCTGTGCTCCTCGACCGCCCGGCGCACGAGGTGCTCGGGCACCGATCGCAGCTTCTCGATCGTGGCGCCCCGCGGATAGGAATCGGTGCTGGCGGCACTCACCACGAAGTCGTCGATCGATTGTGGCGAGTAGATGAATCCCTCGATCGGACGTTTGCCGACCGGATCGGTCATTCGCATTGCCACGAAGGCGCTTTCGCCGCCCAGTAGCCCGCTGACCAGGGTCAGTATCGTCTCCATCAGTTCGTCGAGACTCTGGATCTCGTGCAACTGCGGAACGCTCTCCAGCACACGCCGCAGCCCGTGGCGCGTGCGCCGGATCGTGTCCAGCTGCCGAGCCGATGCCAGCGCCGCCTTTACCCAGAGAAGCAGTCCGTCTTCGCCGTGTCTCTTGTCGTGGTAGCCAAAAACGTCGTGCGCCCGGTTGAGCTTCCGAAACGGGACGCCCGGTGCGCCGGCTCCCATCACGATGATCGGTGCCGCTGGCGCGCGTACCCGCAGGTCGGCCAACGGGTCCGCGCCGTCCATCTCCAGTAGCTCGAGCTCGACGAGCAGCACGTCGGGCAGGTTATCGGCCAGGAAGTTGGCGGCGGTGAGCAGGTCCTCCGCGCCCCATACACAGTGGCCGTCCTCGGCGACGAGCTTACAGCTCTGCTTAAGGAAGTCCGGGTCGCTGTCTACGAGCAGGACGCTCAGTCCCTGGTTCGGCCTATCGCGCCGCAAGAAGGTCATTTGGCAATCGCTCGCCTCGTCGTGGGGGCGACGAGCTGGATTTGTCGGATACGGGCTTACCAGCGGGGGATTTCCGCAGGGGAGTTGTTTTGGCGGTGGGAGGGGCCGTAACTGTATACACATCTGATCCCTCGAGGTTCACCGGGGCGGGTGCCTGGGCCGGGGCGTCGCCTGCCGGTCAGGAGGAGGGCCATGGCCAAGATGCGTGCGATTGCGATCCGGGAGTCCGGAGGCCCCGAAGTGCTTGAAGTCCAGAAGATGGAGGTCCGTGAACCCGGGCGGGGGGAGATCAGGGTGCGGGTCGCTGCCGCCGGGGTCAACCGGGCCGACCTGCTGCAGCGGCGCGGCCTCTACCCGCCGCCGCCGGGCTGGCCGGCCGAGGTCCCGGGCCTCGAATACGCCGGTGAAGTGGAGGCGGTGGGCGAGGCCGTCGAGCTGTGGAAGGCGGGCGATCGGGTCATGGGCCTCGTGGGTGGCGGCGGCTACGCCGAGTACGTCGTCGTCCAGGAGCGCGAGGCCCTGGCGATCCCGCCGCTTCTCTCGTTCGAGGAAGCCGCGGCCGTCCCCGAGGTGTTCATCACCGCGCATGACGCCCTATTCAGCCAGATGCGCCTCGAACTGGGTGAGCGACTCCTGATCCACGCGGTGGGCAGCGGCGTCGGAACCGCCGCTCTCCAGCTGGCCAAGGCCGCGGGCGCTACTGTGATCGGTACGTCGCGTGCAGAGTGGAAGCTGGAGCGCGCCACCGACTACGGGCTCGATGTTCTGATCAACACCTCAGAACACCGCTTTCCCGAGATGGTCAAGCAGGCCACCGCCGGCGCGGGAGTGCATGTCGTCCTGGACCTGGTCGGTGGTCCCTACCTGGCCGGCAACGTCGAGAGCCTGGCGGAGAAGGGGCGGATGATCGTAGTAGGTCTTACTGCCGGGCGCACGGCGGAGGTCGACCTCGGAGCGGTCCTGCGCAAGCGACTGTGCATCGTCGGGACTTCGCTGCGCTTCAGACCACTGGAGGAGAAGATCGAGGCGGTCCGGGCCTTCGATCGTGACGTGGGGTCGCTCCTCGCAACCGGCCAGGTCCGTCCCGTTATCGATCGTGTCTTCGAATTCGAGGAGGCGGTCGAGGCGCACAGCTACATGGAAGCCGATGAGAACTTCGGAAAGCTGGTGATCAGGGTTCCATAACCGGGGCGTGATGGTGCAGAGGAAGAGGACAGAGCGACTCAAGTGCTGGTCACCGCATCCCTTAGAACGTCAACCATGGCGTCGACGCGCTTGGGCCAATCGAACTCGGACTCCGCTCGCTGCCGGGCACGCTCCCTCATCTCGTCGTAACGCCGAGGCTTGGCCAGGATGTCCTCCAGCGCTTCTTCAAGGGCGACTGGATCACCAGGCGGTATCAGCAAACCGGTCCTCCCATCGTCAAGCGCGTCGGGAATACCGCCGGTCTGACTTCCAACCGCCAGCGTGCCGCAAGCGGCGGCCTCCAGAAACGTGATGCCGAATCCTTCGACATCGGCCTTCTCGAGGTCAACCTCACTCGGCATACAGTACACATCCGCAGCTCGGTACAGACTCGGTTTCTCGCGCTCCTCGACGTGGCCCAGAAACTCGACATTGTCCTCGAGCCCCAGTTCTCGCGTCCTGGCTTCGAGCTCGCCGCGCATCTGGCCAGTGCCGGCGATGGCGAGCAACACCCGGGGTCTGCGTGTGCGAAGCCGGCTGATCGCCTGCAAGGCCGTGTGGTGTCCCTTCCGCCCCGCCAGGCGCGACAGCATCAAGATGACCTCCCGGTCGCTCCAGCCGCGCTGTCCCCGGTAATCCGGGTCGTACTTCTGGAAGTCCTCGTATCGAATGCCGGGCCAGAACACGCTGACGTTCGATAGTCCGAATCGCCCCCGCACCAACTCCGCCGTATAGCTGCTAATGGCGAACACGCGTGCGCAGCGGCGAAGGCTACGCCTCAGCGTTGCCGGCCTCTTCCCGAGCAGTCGAAGAGCTTCGTTGCCATACAGGAAGCTCGCGATCCGCCAGTGCCTGAGCGGAGGCAGGGCAGCCGCGATCTTCACGTAATTGATCATCATTGGATAGAACATGACCTGCGAGCCGAAGCGCCGCCGCAGCTGCAGGTACAGACGCGTGAGCCTCAGGTCGCTCCATGCCCCCTTCCGGATGATCTTGTCGAGCGGGTGGACCTCGAGATTGAGCCGGCGGTAAAGGTCGGATTCCAGATACTTACGGTTGCCGATGAGCAAGGTGCGGTACCCACACTCCTTCAAGTGGTAGGCGATCCACGTGGCCATCGGTGAGATCCCACCCGCCTGAGGCAGAGGATAATCATACAGCACCAGGTGTGTGAACTCGCGGAGCGGATCGTCACTGGGACCGGACGACGACATCCTGCGGGACCCTCCTTTGAGCATGCTCAAGATCCGAAACTTCGCCCTTGGTAGTACGGACTATCTCGGTCCTCAGTGGGAATGGACCACACCCGGAATTCGCTCGTGACTGCGCTGGCGTGTCGCGACCCCGTTGGGTCGTGCCGATAATAGGCCGACACCGGCCCGACGCAAAGAAGCTGGCCGCTCGACTTCGCGGTCCCCGGTTTCGAGTCCGCGTCAGCTCGAAGCCCCGGGGCGGTGGACGATCAACTCTGCGCCGACGTGCCTGTCCAGCCCGTCCTCCGTTCGCGTGCGGCGGGTTCTGCGTGTCTCTTCGCGCACCAGAGCGTTGCCTCGCACCCCTTCCTCGCTGGCGTAGCCCCGCGGATGGTCCAGATGAACGACGACGGCGCGATGCCGGATCTGGACTCCGCGCACCCCAGCGTTCTCGAGTCGCTCGCCCAGCTCCCTGTCCAGACCTCCCCAGACCATCCTCTCGTCGTAGCCGTTCGCCGCGAGCAAGTCTTCGCGCCAGGCCGAGGCGTTATGGCCGTTCCAGGTCGGCCGCGTCGGCGTCACGGCGTCGAGCAACCGTCCCAGCCGTGATCCCCCCAGCAGCCTCAGCACCTTCCTCGTCGGCTTTAGGCCGTGGCTGCGTAGCCAGGTCGGGTCCGTCGCCCGGCCTGCCAGGATGTGTTCACGCGTGATCGCCCTGCTGATCGGGAGGGGCAGCTTTATGTAGCCGCCGGAGAGGAAGTGGCCCGACCGGCGGAGCCGCCGATGCTGGGCGAGGAAGTCGTGTCGCGGGATGCAATCGCCGTCCGAGAAGACAAGATAGTCGCTCGATGACGCCAGGATGGCCTTGTTGAGAATCTCGCATTTGCGGAAGCCGCGGTCCTCGTGCCACACATGCACGATTGTGAGATCGGTCTCGTCACCCATGCGATCGATCACCGCACGGGTCTCGGGGCCGGATCCGTCATCGGCAATCACGATCTCGAATTCGCGCGTATCCTGTGCCGCGTATCCCCAGAGCACCATTTCCAGCCACTCGGGGGAGTCGTAGGTCGTCAAGATCACGGAGAGGCTCATGGAGTGAGCTTAGAAACGGCGTGCCATGTCGGTCAAGGGCCGGTTGCCGCGCCGCTGGCGGCCGTCCGTCTGGGCCACGCCGTGCGTATCCGTCCGACACGGTTCCGAAAGGCGAGTCCCGCAGAAACTGCGTAGCTATTGGGCGTTCGCCGTCCTTGCCCCGGCACCGGGCTTGCTTCCTGCTCACGTTGGTGGGTGGGTCTCGTTAGGGAAGACCTCGGCAGGAGGTGACCATGGGCTGGGTACCGCTTCACAGAGTCTTGATCGCAGCAACCCTGCCCGGACTACTCATCACACTCGTCGTCGCCGCCGCGGACGCCCAGGACCTCGAGGGCCGCAGGTCCGGGGACCAATCGGGTCTCGGCCTCGGTGTCATGTTCGCGCAGCCTGTCGGCGAGTTCGGGTACTATGTCGACGAGAGCATGGGGCTCGGCGCGTTCCTGCACCTGGACGTCGGTGACAACGGTGCCCTCGGGCTACGGTTCGATGGCTCGATGGTGTACTACGGCAGCCAGACGCGCCCCCAGTCCTTCGCCGCCGGGGCAGGCTACATCGACTATGCCGACGTGACGATCAGGAACAGGATCGGCTCGCTCTTTGCCGGTCCGCAGATCACCTTCGGATCCGGCGACGTGCGGCCGTACGTGCACGTCGGTGCTGGGTTCTCGTACTTCTGGACCGGCAGTGACTGGGATGATTCGTACGACGACTACGCGTGCGAGGAGTGGGAAGATCACGAAGACTGCGAGTACGGCTTCTTCGATGTCATGGGCGACCTAGATATGTTCTTCGAAGGCGAGACGGAGCAATCCCATTGGACCGCCGCCTGGACCGCCGGCGGCGGCGTCTCGGTCAGGTTGGGAGGGGTCATCAATCTTTACTTCGCGCTCCAGTACGTAAACCACGGCCGCGTCCGCTACCTGACGGAGGGGGCGATCGTCGACCACGGCGACGGCTACTATTCGTTCACGCCAGTCGAGAGCGACGCCAACCTGCTATTCGCGCAGTTCGGTATAGCGATCCAGTGATTACCGGGCGCGAGGGTTAGCGGTTAAGGTCGCTGGCTGGATCGAGGAAGCTAGGGCGCTACCGAGAGCTCCGGACTACTAGCAGGGAGACGTTGTCCTGGTGATGTGCGGGGGGCGGGAGGGCCGGCCCGTCACTTCTTCTTCTCTTTCTTGCTCTTCTTCGGCTCGCAGGCGATGACGCCCTCTTCTACGGCGGGGTCGAATGGATTGATGTCGCCGATGTACACCGCGCAGTAGAACTTGTCGGGACTGCGGTTCTCGTGCTCGGCCCGGGCCGTCCACCCTCTGTTGTTGGCGCGGATCTTTACCACCACGTTCTCGCTGGGGGTGAAGTCGAGCCCATTAGCCGATTTTGCGTAAGTGGCCCCGTCCGCGTTGTTGGGATCGTTGGTGAAGTACACGCTGGCCGACGCGTGGTACTCCTCCTGCGCGCGGATCAGGTTCCGCAGATCCGATTCCATCGCGGCCAGGTATGCAGCGTTCTTGGCCCGATAAAGGGTGGCTGAGCCCATGGCCGTCAGGATGGAGATGATGACGATGGCGAAGAGGAGCTCGACGAGCGTGAACCCTCGCTTTGCCATGACCGGATTGGCCTCCTGGTGGGAAGAATGTGCTGGCGGGGAGTCACGCGGCTAGCCTCAGCAGGTTCAGCAGGACAGGGTTTCGCAAGCTGGAGGCCTGCGCACGTCACCGGAGCCTCGGTCTCTTCGCTCCCGTGCGCGTGTCGCGGCACGTATCTTCTCCTACACGAGTCAGTTGGCCGGGTTCCCTCTCCCCCTTTAGCGAATTGCCGTGGCGAGAGTGTCGCGAATCGAGAGGGCTTCGCGGGCCGTCGGCGGGCCGTGTTAGCTAGGGCTCGTAGATCTCGGTCGTCGGAAAAGTCAGGGCGTACCCGTACCACCTTGTGAAGAGCTGCATGGGGCGCTCTGCTTCCAATCGGTTACCGCCCGAGCCGTAGAGAGCGCCGCCGCGGATAAACTCACCCGTGTTCAAGACCAGCTCCTTCTCTCTCCACTCGGCGCTCGTCGCCTGCGTGTAGAGCGCGGACAGCGCGTGTCCGGCCGGATCGAAGTAGATGAGCAGGCGGCGGCTATCGAATTCGTCGATGACGTAGTCGTTACTGGCTGTGACGAGTTCCATCGGGTAGTAGCGCTGAACATTCTGGTTCCACACGCCGAGGCCCACATCCATCGTCGGACGCCGGGTGTCCTCGCCAGCCATGGTGTTTCTGAGTCTATCGGGCAGGGCCGGGACACTCTCGGCCAATGGCCACCAGCGGCTTCGACTACCGCGAATCGGTCGGTCGGAGATCGCTATCTCGAGCTCGTCATAGACGTTGAGCGCCTGGTCGACGCTCATGTGCAAGAGGTTGGACTGGCCAGCGAGTCGAGCGCCCTCGAGCGGACCGTAGAGACACTCGCCGGTAATGTGATGCCAGTAGCCGCCGGTCTCGCGGTCCATCAGAATCGAGACACCGTCGTACAGCCCGCGGAACTCGAAGTGGTGCGTTTTTCCGTCGATCACCGGAGTCAAACTGACCCCTGTATTGCAGACGGGTCAAAAGGAGACCATCCAGTGTTCGCCATCGATATCACCCTGTGCCATGTGGTGGTAGGCCAATTGATCGACGACGAACGCTAGGGTCCCGGCCCGGTGCTCCATCACCAGAAGGGCTGTGGCTTCGTTGATGGCGCCCTCATCCAGCGCCTGGCGAACAGAGCGGGTCTCCGTCACGTAGAACGGCAGATTGGCGGTGCTGTCGAGGATGAAAGCTCGGTCGAGGTCGAAGCCTTGGTCGGCCCGCTCCTGCGCTCGAGAGTCGGCCGCTGTGAACAGGGTGAGTAACGTCAGGGTCGGCCACAGATGGGAGCTGCGTCGAACCAGAGATGGTTGGGGCATGTGTCCTCCTGGTTCTACCGGTTCTTCTGTCTGAACTCCCGAATCAGCGCACGGCGGTCGCCAGGGTATCGCGGTGCCACTGGATCAGCGTCCGCATGTACGTCCCGATCCGGTCTGCCCCCTCAAACCCTGCTGCCCTGGCAGAAGTTTCCGCCAGCTGGGCGGGGACATCGGCGCTGCCGGCGAAGTCCTTGATATCGCGGTAGAATCCGATCGTGTAGAGGTCCCACGCCGCGCCGGCCACGCGCGTAAAGATCAGGTTGAGGGGCCGGTCGATACCCGCCAGGTAGGCGTTTTCCATGTGGCGCTCATCGAGGAGCGCCTCGCGTTTGCCCGGAAGGGCTATGAACGCCTCGAGATGGAAATAGCCGGCGCCGGCGAAGGCGCTATCCACTACCTGCAGCGCCGGACCCAGAACGTACACTTCCTCGCGCCAGGCGATACGCGCATCCAGTTCGCTCTGGAAAGCCGCCTCTGAATGCCCCGACGCTTCAGCGGCACGATCGCGCCGGGCGATCCGCTCTGCCGCGTAGTAGTCGGCAAAGCTGCCCATCGGGAAGAGGAGGAGCAGGTCCCACTGGTCACCCTGGGTGTGGCGCATCCAGTACGGCTGCTCGCCGGCGGCCTCATAGACCGACATTCTCTCTTTGTAGAGGTCGATGAGCTCGAGCAGTTCGCCCGGAGCCGCTCGCACCAGGAGCGTCCGGTACAGGTAACCGTCACCCGATTGCGGCGATCCAGCAGCGAGTAGCGCGGCGAGTAGCAGTGCGATCATTGTGTGCCCCCGGACCAGTAGGATTGTGCGCCGTAGCATGCTCCGGGCAGCTCACGGCCTGGGTGTGTTAGCGGGAGACTACGTCCGACAATCGGGCAGGTTGTAGGTGCGATGTCAAGATAACGCGGTCGAAGCGATCGGTCAGTTCGAGCGCGGCCCGGGCAGCCTCCCTGGCCGCCGCCTCCAGCTCCGCGTTGTCCACCATGTTGATAACGGGGACAACCGTGGCGCTCCCGGTATTCTTGAGCGCACCCTCTTCGTGGGCCAGGAGGCGCGCGACGTGGGTGGGAGTGATGGACTCTCCATATTCTGCGCCGGTGACGGTCTCGACTCGTGAGAGGCGGTGAGCGACGGTCTCGGTGAGGGGTTCGCCGAACGCTTTCGCCGATACAATTGGAACCACCGTCGCCGCCTCCACCGGGATCAATGGTTCTTCGTCCTCCGGCGCTTTGATCCAGCGCATGCGTGCTCCGTCGCACTTGACCAGCACCACATCGAAGCCTGCAGCGGCCTGGATCTCCGCGACGAGCTCGGGCGCGACGCCTCCGTTGCGCCCCTCCTTCTCGGAGGGGTGGGCGAAAGCGACCAGCCGGTGGGCCGCCGCCGCTTGAACCACGGCCTCCGCGAGTTCCGCCGCGTCGGCGACCACCACGCAGGCGCCCAGCGTGCTGGGAAAGTGCGTGTTGGGTACGGTGCAGGTGAGTCCAACGCGACCGGGATGCGTCAGCGCGAGATGATAGAGCGTGGTCTTCTTGCCGCCGGCGCCGACGGCGCATACGGTGCCGGAGCGGGCGACGAGCAGGTCGATCAGCTCGCTCACGGTCTCACTCCTCCAACAGAGCGGCGTGTACCGAGAGAACGCGCGGCAGGAAAGCTCCTATGATCGTCCAGCTCGCGCCGCCGTCTCGGCTAGCGAACAGGTGGCCGCTCGAGGTTCCGAAGTAGACGCCACAGGGGTCGAGTCCGTCGGTGTCGATCGCCTCGCGCAGGATAGTCACGTAAGCGTTTTCCTGCGGCAGGCCGCGGGTCAGCGGCTGCCAATCAACCCCGGCGTTGCGGCTGCGATACACGGTTATGGCACCGCCCACGGTCGTGCGGATGTGGCTACTCTCTTCGGGGATGACGTACACGGTGTCGGGGTCGTTCGGGTCGGTAGCCACGGTGTAGCCGAAGTCGCTGGGCAGCCCCTCCGTGATCTCGAGCCAGCTCTCACCGCGGTCGTCGGTCCGGTATGTGCCCGTGTGACTCTGCTGGTAGAGACGGTCCGGTAGCGCTGAATGTAGGACGATCCGGTGGACACAGTGCCCCGACTCCGGACTCTTGTCCGCTAGGTAATCGGCCCGGACGCCCTGGTTCACCGGCTTCCAGGTCGCGCCACCGTCTTCGCTGCGGTAAACGCCGCCCGCTGAGATCGCCGCGTAAATGAGCCCCGCGTCACGCGGATCGACGTGGATCGAGTGGAGGGCAAGCCCCCCCTTGGCCGGTTGCCAGGTGCTGCGCGTCGGATGCTCGTTGAGCCCTCGGACCGGCTCCCACTTCCCGCCACGGTCTCGGCTCACGAACAGGCCCGCAGGCTGAATCCCGGCGTAGAGGACTTCCGGCTCATCAGGGTGGCCCGGCGCCAGGTG
This sequence comes from Gemmatimonadota bacterium, assembly GCA_039589355.1. Taxonomy (GTDB): domain Bacteria; phylum Gemmatimonadota; class Gemmatimonadetes; order Palauibacterales; family KS3-K002. The sequence continues at coordinate 10,436 of JBDHHM010000023.1, forward strand.
CCAGATGGCCTTGAGACTGGAAGCGCCCGCCGCCGACGCACCGTGCGGTGCCTCCGGCAGCAGGTCCCAACTGCGGCCACCGTCGACGCTCCGCTGGACGTGCACGCCCCAGACCGCGTGGTGCGCCGCCGCGTATGCTGTCGCACCGTCGCGGCGGTCCAGGCACGCATGGTAGATCTCGTGGCCGGCCAGGTAGGGCCCTTCCAGGCGCCACTCGCGACGCTGCAGGTCCGACGTGGCACGAAAGAGGCCCTTTCGGGTCCCCACGAGCAGAACGACGCGCGGGTGTCTGGAGTCGTTGATAGCTCACCTCCGGGCCGGTTTCCAACGGCGAAAGACCCTTTGAATTTCAGGGATTTCGCCACGCGCACAAGATGCGGCTCGCGGCGGCTGCGGAGTATAAGACTTGTTGGGATGTGATGGTGAAAGAGAATGGGACTGCTAGTTGTTCCAGGCCGTTACTACTGCTCGCACTCGACTCTCCCCTCCTTGATTCCCGAAATAACCGGTGCGGTCACAGGACCGGTGTAGAACCCGCACTTGATGTCCGCATCACTGTTGTGCGTCGCCTCGGCACTCCAGCCGTTGCCCGCCGTCTCCAGGATCGTGATGACCACTTCCGGGGTCTGGTTGAACTCGGTGAGAAAAGCCATGTCGTCTGCGTAGGTCTTGAAGTCGGCCCAGTAGGACTCCTGGGCGGTAACGAGCGAGCGTAGGTCGGTTATCGCCTGCGAGCGATGGGCCTTCTCACGCGCACCGGTGAAGCGGGGCAGCGCGATCAAGGTGATCAGCCCGATAAGGACGACGACGATGAGTAGCTCGATCAGCGTAAAACCCGGAGTGCCGACCGCCAAGCCTCTCGCGACAGTCCCCCGGCGGGCCTGTATACGATGAGCTAGCACCATTAAGAGACTCCATACGACCACCGTGGCGGGCGACAAGACCGGCGGTACGGCCCTTACTGGTAGCAAGCTCCGTGCCCCCTGAAGTTAAGAGGTTAAGTCGTTGTATTGCAAATCTTTACAAGGTCTGTGGCCATGCCTTCCGGGCCCCGGAGCGGGCTCGGCGAGCCGCATATTGCAAGCTGTCCCGCGGAGTGCGGGAGTCCACCTGACCGGCGGCGGCTAGGTTCCCCGGGCGATTCCGGTGGAGGGGGTTGGCCGCGCAACTACAAGTGGGACTTACGATTAGTCTCTCGGCCCGGGCCTCCCCATGGAGGTTGCTGCATGATCACAGCTTTCGAGCGGTCGCCGGGAGAGCGGCCACCGGCGTGTTAGGGTGGACGGCTCAGGCTCCGCCTGAGAGCGTTGACACCAAGCGAATCTAGGCATAGTCTTGGACGCTGCGAGCGCATACGACTGCGGCGGCGTTGCCGCCGGGCGGGGGAGGTGAACCGAGAGTAATGGTACAAGTAGTCGTCAACGAAGGTGACGATCTCGAGCGAGTGCTTCGCCGCTTTAAGCGGCAGGTGCAGAAGGCCGGCATCTTCACGGACTTGAAGCGGAAGAAGCACTACGAGAAGCCGAGCGAGATGCGGAAGCGTAAGCGCAACGCTGCTCGGCGTCGCAGCCGCCGGACTCGGCAGCGAAGGTAGCGCGACTCCGCGTATCGACTCTGGGGGACTCTCCTCAAAGCCCGCGTGCGTCTGAGCATAGCGGGCTTTTCTATCTCTAACAGGCTCGTTACTACATGGCCGTCCGCTCGTGTATCTTTCGCAGTATGATTGGCCAAAGTGTTCCCGGAACGGGGCGGACCGTGGGGGATGACCTGGTTGGGCGGGTCGAAACCCATCTCCGGGCTGGTGACCTGCTCCCGGCGGCGTCGGCGATCACGGTCGCGCTCTCCGGCGGCCTGGATTCAGTGGTTCTGCTCGATCTTCTCCTGACGCTTCGGGATCGCTGGGGCTGGGCCATCTCGGCGGCTCACTTTGACCATCGCATGCGGGAGGAGAGTGGGACGGATGCCGAGTGGGTCAGCGAGTTGTGTGAATTCAGGGAAGTGCCGTGCAGGGTCGGTCGTGCGTCTAGAGTCCCCAAGAACGAGGCGGAGGCCCGAGAGCTCCGCTATGAGTTCCTGGGGAGGGCCCGGGCGGCTCTCGGCGCCCGCTTTCTGGTCACCGCTCATCAGGCCGATGACCAGGCAGAGACGGTTCTGTTCCGCTTGCTCCGCGGCAGCGGTCTGGCCGGTCTCGCCGGCATCCCCGCACGGCGTGCGCCGGACGTGGTCCGGCCGTTGCTCCCGTTCTGGCGCTCGGAGCTCGAGGCGTACGGCAGCGCCAAGGGACTGAGCTACGTGGCCGACCCGTCCAACCTGGACCTGACGATCGCCCGCAATTGGATCCGCCACCGGTTGATTCCGAAGATCGAGGCGACGGGTGCACCCGAGCTTCGCCGTGACCTGCATCGGCTGTCGGAACTGGCGGGCAGGGCCGGCGATGTGGTTGCTGATTTGACAGATAAGGTGGTCGACGAGCTGATTCTGGAGGTTGCGGAAAGCCGTATAGTAGTTGCACGTACGGGGTTGCTCGCCTATGATTCAAATGCGCGGGCACACCTCTTGCGCGCGCTCGTCGCGCGCGTGGGCCCTCGCCCGGGTCGGCTCGGAACGCGCACCGCACTCAAGTTTGTTAATTCAAGCTCAAGTGGGCGTGCTGTTGATCTCGCTGGCGGCGTCGTTGTTCGCCGTGAGTTCGATCGCGTTATAATCGAGCGGTTGGCGGCGGAACCTGAGGCTCTCGATCAAGAGTTGGTGATCGACGGACCGGGCTCCGCCGTGGGTCTGGCGGTTATCGGAGGTGTGCGCTGGGAAGTGAGCTGGCAGCTCGGAGCGGTGGAAAACGAGCCGGCTGCGGACCGGAGGAGCTGGACTTCCCGCTCACGGTGCGGGGCCGGTGTCCGGGCGACCGGATGCGGCTCGCAGCCGGGACACGGAAGCTCAAGCGAATCTTCGTGGATCGGAAGATCGGACGCAGCGAGCGAAGCGCGTACCCGGTGCTCGTTGATTACACGGGCGTGCTCTGGGTCGTCGGTCTCGTTCGGAGTGTCCGTGCGGTGGCGGCGGAGGGGAGCGAGGTGTTCTCAGTCTGGTGCAGGCGGATGGAATGAGCGAGGTCGCGACGCGCTATCCAGGGCTGACGCGAGTTGTGTTCACGGAGGCGGAGATCGCGGCGCGGGTCGATGACCTGGGGCGCGAGATCGATGCGTTCTACCCGCCCGATGAAGAGCTGTTGATGATCGGGCTGCTGAAGGGCGCGTTCGTGTTCCTGAGCGACCTGGCCCGCGCGATAAGTCGGCCCTCACTCACGGTCGATTTCCTGGTGGCTGCCCTGTACGGTGAGGGGACGGACCCCAGCAGGCAAGTTCGACTATTATATGATATGGAGACGCCGGTCGAGGGTCGGCACGTAATGCTGGTGGAGGATATCGTAGACAGCGGGAAGACGCTGAACCGAATCTGCGACGAGCTGGGCCGGCGGGCGCCTCGCTCGCTCGAGATCTGCACTTTCCTCCACAAGCGGCTGGCCACCGACTTGCGATACGAGCCCCGCTGGGTCGGTTTCGAAGCACCGCCTGATTGGCTCGTGGGTTACGGACTGGACCTTGGGGAGCGGTACCGCCACCTGCCGTTCATCGCGGCCATCGCCCCCGGGGCTGAGAGAGGTCTTTAGATATGCCGGAAATGGAACCGAAGCAGGGTGAACCAGGGCCACGTTGGGCCCGGCTGTCCAGAAGCATGGCCTTCTGGGCGCTGATCATCATGGTTCCGCTGATCATCATACAGATGGTGGGCTCGGGCCGCCGCAACGTGCAGGAGCTGACCTACACCGACTTCATGCGCGAGCTGGAGCAGGGCAATGTCCTTAAGGTCGTCGTCATCGATGGCAAGGAGATCGAGGGCGAGCTGAGGGCCCCCGTCGTCGGTACGTCGTCCGATACAGGAAGGGACTTCTGGACCAAGCTCCCTGTCTGGCACAGCGAGGACTTGCTGAAGCGACTCGAGGCGTCCGGGGTGACCATCGATGCGGAGGAAGCCCGGCTCAATTGGTGGAGCGTGCTTATCGGTGCGCTGCCCTGGATCTTTCTAATCGGCCTGATGTTGTTCTGGCTGCGCCAGATGCAGGCGAGCGGCAACCGCGCGTTCTCGTTCGGCAAATCGAAGGCGAAGTTGCTGAGCGGTGACACCCCCAAGCTCACCTTCGCTGATGTTGCCGGCTGTGTAGAGGCGAAGGATGAGCTCCAGGAGACCATCGGATTCCTCAAGGACCCATCGAAGTTCACGCGCCTGGGCGGCAGGCTGCCGAAGGGTGCCTTGTTGGTAGGGCCACCGGGTACGGGTAAGACGTTGCTCGCCAAGGCAGTGGCTGGCGAGGCGTCGCGGCCCTTCTTCAGCATGTCGGGCTCTGATTTCGTAGAGATGTTCGTCGGTGTAGGTGCGTCGCGGGTACGCGACCTGTTCGAGCAGGGTAAGGCACACGCGCCGTGCATCATCTTCATCGACGAGCTCGATGCCGTCGGTCGGCACCGCGGCGCCGGTCTCGGTGGCGGCCACGATGAGCGCGAGCAGACGTTGAATCAGTTGCTCGTGGAGATGGACGGGTTCGAGTCCAACGAAGGCGTGATTCTCATAGCGGCGACGAACCGTCCCGATGTGCTCGACCCGGCATTGCTGAGACCGGGTCGCTTCGACCGCCAGATTGTGGTGGATGCTCCGGACGTCAAGGGGCGCGAGGGGATCCTGAGGGTGCACACGCGCAAGATCCCGCTGGCCGACGATGTCGATCTGACCAAGCTCGCCAAAGCGACGCCGGGGATGAGCGGCGCCGACCTTGCCAACATGGTGAACGAAGCTGCATTGCTCGCGGCGCGCCTCGAAAAGGACCGGGTTGAGATGGATGACCTGGAAGAGGCCAAGGATCGGGTGCTGCTGGGCGCCGAGCGGCGCAGCATGGTGATCAGCGACGAGGAGCGCCGACTTACCGCCTATCACGAGGCGGGCCACGCCGTTGCTGCGCACTACACACCTGAATGTGACCCGCTCCACAAGGTGACCATCGTACCTCGGGGCCGGGCGCTCGGCCTGACTTTCTCGATGCCCGAGGACGACAGGCACAATTACTCGAAGCAGTACCTGGTGGCGCAGCTGGTGTACGCCTTCGGTGGCCGGGTGGCGGAAGAGCTGGTTTTCGGACCCGAAATGATCACGACCGGCGCCGGCAACGACATCGAGCGTGCCACCGCGCTCGCCAGGCGCATGATCGGCGAATGGGGGATGTCGGATGCCGTCGGTCCCATGAACATCGGCGACCGCGGAGACGAGATATTCCTCGGTCGCGAGATCGTGGAACGACGCGATATAAGCGAACAGATGGCTCAACTGGTTGATCAGGAGGTCCGCAAGCTGCTGGACGGCGCGTTCCAGGAGGCCACTCGGGTCATGAACGAGAACGTCGACAAATTGCACGTGCTGGCCAACGCCCTGCTCGAGCGCGAGACGCTGGACGCGGATGAAATCCGAACCGTCTTCGAGGGGAGGGAACTGCCACCGCTCCCGGAGGAGGAGGAGGCGGCGGTGAAGGTGGATGGCCGACCCGACGCGGCGGCAGGCACTGGTGGTGAGAAGGACGGTGCCGGGCACGGTTCCTCCGCCGAGGAACTGGAGACCGCCGCGTCGATCGAGAGCCCTCGAGGCCGGACGACGAAGCCCGGGTCCTAGCGATGAGCGGGGAGCGGACCGCGGATCTCGGGTTCGCCGCCGGTTGGCGCACGACGCGCCGGGCCTTCGACCTCGAGAAACCCGTGGTGATGGGTGTGCTGAACGTCACACCGGATTCCTTCTCCGACGGCGGGCGCTTCTTCGGCCACGACGAGGCATTGAGACGGCTGGAGGAGATGCAGGCCGAAGGGGCGGACATAATAGATGTCGGCGGCGAGTCCACGCGGCCGGGCTCGGGTCCGGTGAGCGAGCAGGAGGAGCTCCGCCGGGTGCTGCCCGCCATCGAGGCGGCGGTCGCGCGACTCGGCATGCCCGTCTCGATCGACACGACGAAGTCGGGCGTGGCCCGGGCAGCCCTGGATGCAGGCGCTGAGATCATCAACGATATCTCGGGCCTCCGCTTCGACGCCGAGTTGGCGGAGCTGGCAGCGGCGTCGGGCGCCGGCTTGGTGCTGATGCATATCCGCGGCAAACCGCGGACGATGCAGCGAGACATTCACTACGACGATCTGATGGGCGAGATCGTCGGAGAATTGAGCGAGTCGACCGAGCGGGCGCTGAGCGCGGGGTGCCGGCGCGAGCAGCTGGTGGTCGACCCTGGGATCGGGTTCGGAAAGACGGCCGAGCACAACCTCGCGATCATCAATGAGCTCGGCCGGGTCGGAGAACTTGGCTACCCGGTCTTGATCGGGCCGTCCCGGAAGTCGTTTATGGGCAAGACGTTGGGGTTGGAGGTCGGGGAGCGGCTCGAGGCGACGATAGCGGCCTGCGTGGTCGGGTTGCTCCGCGGCGCGCGGATATTTCGTGTCCACGACATCATCGAGGCACGCCGAGCCCTGGACATGGCGGATGCGATAGTGAGAGGTTCGAGCGGTGCAGAGCCTGATTGAGCGAATCAGCTTCCTGAAGCCGGGCTTCTGGGATCTGGTGCAGATCTTGGTGGTAGCCTTCCTCTTCTACCGCCTGCTGCTGCTCTGGGCCGGGACCCGGGCCATCCAGATGCTGCTCGGCCTCATCGTGCTCTTCGCGGTCTACGCGCTGGCCGAGATCCTGCAGCTCGAGCTGATCCGCTACCTGTTGCAGGCCGTGTTCATCTATGGTCCGCTCGCCGCCATCGTCATCTTCCAGCCCGAGCTGCGTAGCGCGCTGACCCGGCTCGGCCAGAGCCGCTTTTGGCGCTATTTCTCGCGGCCGCAGGCCAGCTCGGAGATTATTCAGGTAGTCGTCCAAGCCGCCGAGGTCCTGGCAAGAAAGCGAATCGGTGCCATCATCGCCGTGGAGCGCGAAGTGGGCCTGGAGGAGTACGCACGCAGGGGCTCGCCGGTCCATGCACCGGTCAGCGCCGAGCTGCTCGAGGCCGTCTTCACCCGCTACGGCCCGCTCCACGACGGCGCCGTCGTCGTCCGTGGCGAGTCGATTCTAGCCGCCCGCTGTATTCTGCCGCTTACCCAGTTCCCCGTGACCGACCGGAGCCTGGGGACCCGACACCGCGCCGCGATCGGTCTCTCTGAGGAGACCGATGCCGTGGTGATCGTCGTCTCTGAGGAGACCGGCGCCATCTCTCTGGCCCAACGCGGGCGTCTGGAACGGGGTGTGACAGGCGAGCGGCTGCGGGAAGCGCTCGGGGCAAAGCCCGCGGGTCGCGCACAGCTGGCCCCCTCCCAGCCGGGCGCAGCGGCCCAGGCAGGCCAGGCTCAAGCCGGGGAGCTGAGTCTCGTTGACAGACGCTCTCCGGGATCTTAGTCTTCCCCCAAGAACTAACTCTGCTAGAGCTGTTCAGGGACGGCGGCTTCATGATGTACTTCTTGGTTCTGGCGTCGCTGCTGGCGCTGGGGGTTATCATAGCCAAGGCCTACATCCTCTTTGTCGCGCACCGAGATAGCAGGAGACTGCTGGAACAGATCGGCGCCGCTCCGAAGGGTCTGGATGGCACGATTGACCTCGCCGATGAGACACAGGGGCCGGTGGCCGCCATCCTCTCCTCCGGGTTGCGCCGCGTTCGCGATCGCGGCCACAGCGATGTGGATATCGAGAAAGCTGTCTCCACCACGGGCTCGATAGAGCTCGGCTTCCTCGAGCGCGGCCTGGTAGTCCTCGCGACAGTGGCCAACGTAGCGCCGATGATGGGCTTTCTGGGGACGGTCGTCGGAATGATTGCGGCGTTCGGCGCCGTCGCCGAGGCGGGCCAGATCGAGGCCTCGTTGGTCGCCGGCGGCATCAAGGTGGCTCTGATCACCACAGCCACCGGCCTCACGATCGCGATCCCGGTGAACATA
>JBDHHM010000024.1:0-13377 GCA_039589355.1 Gemmatimonadota bacterium
TGAAACAGGGGATCGTGGAACTGCGCAAGCACCTGCACCCGCGCGCGGTCATCGTGACCCGTGTGGGCGGCAAGGTCGTGCCGGAAGGAGTGATGCTCGACATCCTGGCCTTCCTGCTCCTCTTCGTCGCTTCGTTCATCGTCGGTGCGTTCCTGCTCACGGCGCTGGGGGTAGACCTGGTAACTGCGGTGGGTGCGTCGGCGGCGGCGATCGGGAACATCGGGCCCGGGCTGGCCAACGTCGGCCCGGCGGCGGACTACGCCTGGATGCCCGGACTGGGGAAGCTGATTCTCGGCTTGCTGATGCTGCTCGGGCGACTGGAGATCTACACGGTGTTGGTGCTGTTCCATCCGGAGTTCTGGCGCCGCTAGATTCGGGGATTAGGGCAGTCGGGGATTCGGGGAGGTAGGGAAGCAGAGACGCGCGACTGCCGTGACCCTCCGGACTTCCTCACCTCCCCGAATCCCCGAATCCCTGAATCCCCGAATCTATCTCCGCCTTCTCCCTTTCTTCCGTTCCCCGCCTTCTCTCTCGAGCTTGGTGAGTCGCTGCTCCAGTTCCATGCGGGCGCGGCGGAGTCGCTCCACCGTCTCGCGCTCGCGCTGCAGGCTCTCACGAAGTCGCTCGAGCTCCAGCGGGCCGGCAGGCGCCTCGCGCTCCTCGGCATCCGACTCCGGTCGAGCCCCCACAGTCGGCTCGAGTCGCGGCGGCGGGATCGCAGGCTCGAGGCGATCACCGCTTCTCCAGGCCGGGGTGCCGGCCAGCGAGCCGAGAGTGTGGATCAGCTTCTCGAGTAGCTCCAACAGGTCGCGGTGCATAGCGACCAGCTCGCGGTCGCGCACCATCATGGCGGTCAACAGCTGCTCCAGTTCCTGGGGAGCCAAGCGCCCCGGGGGCTGTGCGACCTCGACCCGGTAGCCCCGAGTCAGTTCGACCGGCGATTCGCCATCCTCGGAGCGCCCGACGGACTCCGCCCCCGGCGGCCCTCCCTGCAGCTCGCGCCGCACGGTCGTACGGGACTCGCCGGCGGCGAAGAGGCCGGCGATGCGCAAAAACACGGTCATCGCCCCCTCCGGATGGCGCCGGTTGCGGCCGCTGCCGAGGGTCGGGATGTGCTCGGAGAAGAGGCTCCGGTAGTAGCGGAGCGTGGATTCGGGAACGCCCGTGCGCCTCGAGATCTCGCGTATGCTGAGCGATCCCTTCGTCCGATTCATCGAACCTCGATCTCTCCCGCCGTGCCCGGCCGCAGCTCGCCGACCACGGCTGCCGCATGACCGTCGGCCCGGAGCGCATCGGCCAGCGCGTCGCACTCGCCGGCGGCGACGGAGACCAGCAGGCCGCCCGAGGTCTGCGCATCGCAGAGCAGCAGCCGATCGACTTCGGCCAGCCCGCTGTCCCAGCGCGTCTTGGGCGTGACGTACTCGAGGTTACGATGCGTGCCGCCCGGCACGTGACCCTCATCGGCAAGCCGTCGGGCCTGGGGCAGCAAGGGTACGTCGGCCGCGCTGAGCGAGGCGGCCAGTCCGCTGGCGCCGGCGAGGTCGGAGAGGTGGCCGAGCAGGCCGAAGCCGGTGACGTCGGTGATCGCGCCGACGTCGTGGCCACTCGCCAGCTCGAGGGCCCGCGCGTTCAGTCTGAGCATCGAGTCTACCGCCGCCTCGACCGCTGCGTCTGGCGCCGCGCCCCGCTTGATCGCCGTGGCGATGACCCCCGTCCCAATCGCCTTGCTCAGTACGAGGCGGTCAGCGGCTCGGCCACCGCTTTTCCGGTAGATGCGATCGGGGTGCACCGTTCCGATGACGGCCAAGCCGTACTTCGGCTCCTTGTCGTCGATGGTGTGGCCGCCGACCACGGTTACGCCGGCTTCGGCGGCCTTGTCCCGACCACCTCGAAGGATGTCGACGAGGATCGACGGATCCAGATCGGCCGGGAAGGCGACGATGTTGAGCGCGAAGAGCGGCCGGCCGCCCATCGCGTAGATATCGCTCATCGCGTTGGCCGCTGTGATTCCTCCGAACGTGTACGCATCGTCGACGATCGGTGTGAAGAAATCGACGGTCGACACCAGCGCGCGCTCCCCGTCCCACGCATAGACCGCGGCATCGTCGGGAGCGTCGAGGCCGACGAGCACGTCATCGGCTACACCACCACCGAGAGCTTCGAGCGCACTGGCCAGATCCGCCGGACCCAGCTTAGAGGCTCAACCGGCGCCGTGACTGTACTGTGTGAGGCGCACCTGCTTCGAGCTAGGCGTGTTCATCGTGCGTCGAACGTACCGACCGGGCTCGGTTCCGGTCAAGCACGCTTGCCAAACCGGGCGAGGCCCGGCAGTATCAGTCGACCGTCCTTACCGGGAACGGAGGCCCGTTGGACAGCGACCCGTTCGCCGCCGCGCGGCTAGACATGGTGGAGCGGCAAATCCGGCAACGCGGGATCTCAGATCTCCGTGTGCTGGAAGCCATGGAGCGTGTTGCACGGCACCATTTCGTTCCCGAGGATCACCGCCGGCTAGCCTACGACGATTCGGCCCTACCCATAGGCTCCGGGCAGTCGATCTCCCAACCTTACATGGTCGCCGCGATGACGGAGGCTCTCGAGTTGTCCTCCGGCAGCCGGGTGCTGGAGGTGGGCACGGGCAGCGGGTACCAGACGGCCGTGCTCGCCGAATTCGCGGCCGTCGTCTATACGATCGAGCGCCATGCGGAGCTCTCGCACTCGGCTCGAGACATTCTAGAGTCGCTCGACTACGACAGCATAGAGTACAGGGTCGGCGATGGTTCCAAAGGCTGGCCGGAGGAGGCGCCCTTCGATGGGATCATGGTCACAGCGGCAGCCGGAACCGTACCGCAGCCGCTGTTGGATCAGCTGGCCGAGGGCGCATGCCTGGTTATCCCGGTCGGCGGCCCTCCCGACCAGGACCTATATCAAATAATGCGCAAAGGGAACGAGTACGAGAGGAACTTCATCACGCGGTGCCGGTTCGTACCGCTGATCGAGGACGAGAGGTAGGGAAATCAGATCAGTAGACGTTTAGAGCAAATGAGTGTTGGAAGCTGGAAGTTACTTCTCAAGTCGAACGCTCGATTGTTCAAGTAGTCACTTATTCGCATCTCAACATCACTCGATGATCTCCACCTGCCCCTTATCCACCCAGCCTTCGCTCTCGCTGCCGCGGGACACCCTGAGCCAGTCGCCGCGCTCCTCCTGAACACGGTAGCCGATACCCGGCGCCGGTGTCGCGAGCACCTCGCTCTGCCGTACCGGTCCCGCGCGCAGAGCCGCATCGGGTGCGGCGATGATGGCGTAGCGCGCGTGGGGAAACAGCATGAGGGCGGCAAAGAGCAGCGCCAATGTGAGGGCCGCGCCGCCGGCGAAGGTGAGGGACGCCTTGCGCCAGCGCTGCCTCGCTATCAGTGCGGTGCAACCGGCGAGCCAGAAGAGCATGAAGAGAATCGCCAGCTCGTCGCTCGATAAGGGGACCGGGGGAAGCGCGCTCCCCACGACCGGATCGTCTTCGACGACCAGGCGCAGATTGAAGCGCGCGTCGCCGTCGCGCGGCCGGATGCGCAGGGCCCGGACCCAGTATGCGACAGCCTTTCCTCGAGCATCGAGCTCGTAGTAGACGTTGCCCAGGTTGTAGAGCAGGTTGGGGTCGTGGGGTTTGAGCTCCAGCGTGCGCTCGAAGAGCCCCGCTGCAAGTGCGTATTCACCCCGACCGTAGGCGCTGACGCCCTCTTGGAACCAGCGTGCCACCGCCCGGTCCAACTCGGCCGGCTGCGCCGCCCCGCTGCCGGGAAGGAGTATCAGCAGCCCGAGCAACAGCGCCGAGCCGTTCGCGGGTGACACCCTCAGCCGTTTCTCGGACACGGCCTCCCTGTCCACCAGAGCGAGCAACCGCTCGGCCCTCGACAACATCTCGCGGGCAAGTTCGGCGCCGGGCGGGTCGGGCGCATAACGAAGGCGCCCGCACTCCTCCAGCAAATCGATGATCTCCAGGGCAACCGGCGGCGGTACCCCGGCGTCCTCCAGAGCGTGCTGGACCTGAACGACGCCCTGCGTCGATAGGTCGGGGAGATGGAGCCGCCACCCCAACCAGGCGAGGGCCGCCGTGCGCAGCGCGCCGAAGAAGGCGGAGTCACCCGATTCCGCCAGCGGCCTCAGCTCGCGGAGCACCCGGGTTCGACGCTGTGGCCGTCTTCGAGCGAGCGTGGGGACGCGACTCCGGTACCTACCCAGTGCGAGGAAGCTCGCCAGGATCAGGATCGGGATGGTCTGGACCGTCCAGAAGAGCGGCGAGCGGCGCAGGTTCAGCGGCTGACGCCCGGGCTGGGCCTTCACGAACCGCACCGCCGTTCCCCCGGGCGCGCCTGCGCCCAGCGCCGCGGCAGGGGCGGGTTCCACGATCAGCGTGACGGGCTCGGTTCGCGCGGCCCTGTAGGTCGCCTCGAAGGGGTCGAAATAGGGCAGTCGCAACGCCGGGACCACGAATTGGCCTGCCTGTTCCGGAACCAGGACCCAGGAGAACCGCTTGTGGCCGGCAAACTCGGCGCCGCGCAACTGGACCTCGGCATCTTCGCCGCCCTCATAGACCCTGATCCCGGGCACCTCGGGCAACTCGGGCCGGGCAATCGAACTCAGGTTGCCGGTGCCCCGCACCTCGAGGACCAGGTTGACGGCCTCACCGGCACGCAGGTCCGATCGATCGAACCAGATGTCGCTCTCGTAACGCCCTACGGCGCCGGCGAAATCGGCCGGCACGTCGGCGGACGGCAGCGGACGAACCACAATCGTCGCCGGCGCGCTCTCGACCTGAAAGGTCTCCGGCGCGTAGATGAGCCCGCGCCTCACCTCGTAGATGACCGCGGCGGGCGGTATGCGGATCGTCCCGGGGCTCAATGGGAAGAGAGCACGGCGGTAAATCTGCACGAAGTACTCGCGCCGATTGACCACCCGCCGTTCCGGTCGGTCCGAGCCCGGTAGGTCGGCGGTCCAGAAGCCCTGGACCTCCGGCGGCCGGTACTCCGGCTGGCGCTGCAGCCGATTGCGCACCAGCGGATCGAAGAAGGCACCCACGGTGAGCGTCACCTGCTGACCGACGTAGGCAGTCTCGGGTTCGACCCACAGCCGGACGGCGACTTCCTCCTCGGGTCTCGGTCTGAGTTGGCCGGGAAGCTCGAGCGTCGTCTCCTCGCTCTCGACGAACAGGCTCAGGGCCTCGGTCTCGTAGAGGTCGCTCTCCACCGCTATGCGGACCGGAGGGATCGTGAACTCGCCGGCCTGCAACGCCCTCAGCGTGTACTCGCGTGAGAACTCGCGCACCGCTCCGCCCACGATGGCGGAGTAGCGGAAAGTCGAGCGGTCGGTGCTCGACAGGACCTCGAAGCCGACGAAGCCCGGGTCCTCGATCTCGGGACTGCGCAGCCCAGGCGCGCGTAGCGTCACGGTCAGCACTACCGTCTCCCCCACCTTCGCGGTCGAGCGGTTGAGGGACGCGGTCACCTGTACGACATCCTCCTGCTGTGTCATCAGCGGCAGCAGCAGAACAAATAGCAGCCGACTCATCACCATTCCGGACCCGACGCCCGCCTCCGCTGGCGTCTCAGTTTCTCGCGCTGCAAGCTACGCTCTCGCTCTTCGACGGCACGTAGTATCTGCTCTGCAAGCTCCAACGGGAAGGGCGGCTCGGCCAGATCCTCGGCCGCACCGCTCGGTCGTTCGGTCTGCCCGGGCTGCGGGAGCGGCGCCGCGCCCTCACCTTCACGCGGGAGTTGCTCGTCGCCGGCGCCGGGCGGCTGCGGTGGTACCTGGCCCTGCTGGCCGGAGCCGGCCAGCGGCTGCTCCATCTCCTGCAGCCGTCGCATCGCCAGCTCGATGTTCCACCTGGCATCCTCGTTATGCGGGTCGAGCAGCAGCGATCTGCGATACGCCTCGATGGCGGCCCGCACGTTCTCGGCGCTCGCCGAACCGCTTTGCGTCAGGACATTGCCCAAGTTGTAGAAGGCGAAAGCGCGCAGCTCGGGTGACTGGGCGCGTAGCGCGCTCTCCAGCAGGCGCCGGGCGTCCTGACCCTCGCCGACCTGGAAGAGCGCTGTGCCCAGATTGTACTCGAGCCGCGGGGTCGAGGCGCCCCGGATCAACGCGGCCCGGTAACGCTCTATGGCCTTCGAGTGGTCGCCGTCTCGATAGGCGCGGTTACCCCCGGGCTCCTGGCCCCAGACGCTGAACCCCAGAAGGAAAGACGTCAGCACGATCGACAGGGCTACGCTTCCGTGCGCCGCACGGTTCATCGCTGTCGCCTCCACGCCCAAGCCCAATCCATTATCAGGAAGAGCAATGCCCCCGCCACGAACCACTGGAACCTGGGCGTCCAGCGCACGCCGCGCATCACCCTGCCCCGACCTTCGCGCAGTTCCGACAGAGCAGCGATGACCCGGCCGACACCGCCCTCATCTACTCGTGCCCAGAACCCGCCGGTCGCCCGGGCCGCGCCGGCTAGCGGCTCGGAACTCATCCGGCTGAGCACGATTTCACCATTCGTGTCGAGCTTGAAACCGGGGATCCGCTCGCCCATCCGGTCGTGGCGCGGGATCGGCTCGGCCTGTTCGCTCCCGACACCCAGGGCGAACACCCGGATCCGCTCACCCGCCGCCATGCGGGCGGCGTTCAACACGTCCCTCTCTTCGTCATGTGACTCGCCATCGCTGAGTATCACGATGGCGCGGTCGCCACCCTCCGAGCCGTCCGCCTGCAGCAGTGACACCGCCTGGCGTATCGCATCCGCCGGTGACGAGCCCGGCGTTCCCGCCAAAGTCGGATCGAGCACGTCGAGGTAGAGGTGGAGGGCACCGTGGTCGATCGTCAGCGGTGACAGGAGGTAGGCGGACCCAGCGAAAGCGACCAGCCCAATCCGGTGACCAGCCAACTCGGTCACTAAGCGCCGAGCCTCCAGGCGCTCCCGCTCGAGCCTGTTGGGACGTGTGTCTTCAGCCCACATCGATTCGGAGATATCCATAACCAGGACGACGCCCAAGGCACGCGTCTGCTCCTCCACCTCCTGCGCGCCCCACTGGGGGCCGGCCAGCGCCAGGCCCATCAGCGCCAGTGCGGCGGCGATCAGCGCGGCGCGCCGGTACGGCGACCCGGTCAGGTCGATGTGCGTCAGACGCTCCAGCATGCCTGAGCTACCCAGGGCATCCAGGGCACCACGCCGCCGCCGGTACCACAAGTAGACGAGGGCTACGCCGCCGGCGGCTGCCAGCAGGCCGATCCAGAACCAGGCGGCGTGCTCGAGCCTCACCTGCCATCTCCCCGAGAACGAGCGGCGCGCATCATACGTAGAGTGGGTGCCGCCTCACCCGGAACGCCCATTCGGCGATCACGAAGACGACGGCCAACAGGATGAACGGACGAAATCGCTCGCTGAATTCTATGTAGCGGCGAACGTACACCGGTGTCTTCTCAAGCTCGTCGATCTGCCTGTAGATCTCCTCCAGCGCCCGGGCATTCGTGGCTCGGAAGTACTGGCCGCCGGTGATCGCCGCGATTTGGCGCAGGAGATCCTCATCGAGATGCACGCGCATGTTCGCGTACTCTGTTCCCAGCGGTCCCGGCCCGATCGGGACCGGCGCCACACCCTCGCTGCCGACACCGACCGTGTACGTGCGGATACCATACGCAGCCGCAGCCCGCGCCGCTGTCACCGGGTCGACTTCGCCGCGGTTGTTTTCACCGTCGGTCAAAAGGATCACGACCCTGGAGCCGCCCGGCGTGCGGCGTAACCGGTTCGCGGCGGTGGCGAGGGCGGTTCCGATGGCCGTTCCGTCCTCCAGCAGATCGACGCGCAGATCCTGAATGGCGCGCTCGAGGATCTGGTAGTCGATCGTCACCGGAACCTGGGTAAGCGCCTCACCGGCGAAGACGATCAGCGCGATACGGTCGTACTCACGGTTCTTGACGAACTCGAGAACGGTACGCTTCGCCACCTCCAACCGATCCAGCGGCTGCATATCGAGCGCCAACATCGAGCTGGAGATGTCCATCACCAGGGCAATCGCGATCCCTTCCGCCTCGACCTCCTCGGTCGTAACCCCAGTCTGCGGGCGAGCCAACGCGACGATGAGTGAAAGCACGGCCAACCCGCGGAGCAGCGGCGGCACGAACGCTGCCCAGCGGCCGACCCCACGCCCCGCGCGTGCGGCGATATCGCCGCGCGAGTAGCGGAATCCGCCACGCTCCCGTCGCCAGAGCCACCAGATCGGGAAGACGATCAACAGGACGAACGCCCACGGAGTCTCGAACGTCACGGCTCCTCCGACTCCCGGTCCTCGGGCTCCTCGATGGCTGCCTCGTCCGCGAACATCTTGTCCAGATCGGTCAGGGCCTCGAATTCGAGATCGAGCGCTTCATCTTCGCTCACGGCCTCCAGTTCCTGCGGCTCGGGCTCCGGCTCGGGCAGAACCCGCTCGAAGTCGTTGAGCCAGTGCCGAGCCGCGTCGAGCGCCCGGCCCGCCTGGGCTCGCGACGGCCGCTGGCCAGCGAACTTCACCATGTCCGCACGATCGAGGAGCCCACCCAGCGAGCGTACCTGGGCCTCCGGGACGCCGTCCATCCCCACCAGCGCCATCAGTTCCGCCGTCGTGAGGTCAAGACTCCAGACCCCATCGGTACCCACTAGAAACTCTCTGAGGATGTAAGAGAGGCCTGAGAATAAACCCTTCAGTTCTCCCGCCTCGATCATCCCGCTCGCCTCTAGTCGCTCCAGCGCTTCTAGGGCGCGCGCCCGAGCGGACCTGGCCTGCGGGATCGGCACCGGTTGCACCTCGCCGCGCCGCCTCAAGTAGAGGAACGTCGCCAGGGCGAGCGCCAAAGCCAGCACCAGCGCCGCCAGTTTCTCACCCGTGCTCCAGTTCGGGCCCAGAACATCGGCTGGCGGCTTCCAGGCGAGCGTGTCTACGTCGGCATCGGCCGGCAGCACCGAGACCACATGCACGGTCACGCCGGGCAGCGGGATACGCAGCTCGGCCGCGTCGGTCACCACGCGGACGTCCGCCGGTGGCAGCGTCAGGTCTCCGACGTCCCAGGCCGCCAGTTCGTAGAAAGCCCGGCGTCTGCCGCGATCCGCAGCCAGTGAGGGCGGGCCGAGTGCCGTGATTGCTCCGCTATCGGGAAGCGCCGGGAAGGCGACGTCGGCAGCGCCCGCGAGTCCACTGACCGTAACCGTCAGCATGACCGGTTCACCGATCCGGACCGAGTCGTGCGACACAGTCGCCTGCACCTGGATCGCAGCCGGATCCCCGGCGTTCACCTGCATGATCATCCCGATGACGGCGAACAGAAGGCTCATCGTGCCAGCTTGCGCTCTCGTGCGCGGAAGAATGCGATGAGCGGCGGCACGTACGATCGGTCGGTCTGTATCTCGATCTGATCGACGGAGAGGCGTCTCAGCAGCCGACTCAAGCGCGTTTCCTCCTCGGTCGCCAGGTACTCGAACTGCTCCCTCACGAAACGGTTCCCCGAGTCGAGCACGACGTGCTGATCGCTCTCGGCGTCGAAGAGCTCCAGGAACCCCACGTCGGGCAGCTCCCGCTCTCGCGGATCCGACACCGTGATGGCGACTACGTCGTGCCTCCGACTGATTACCTTCAGTGGCTGCTCGAAGCCCGAGTCGAGGAAGTCGGAGATCAGGAAGACGATCGCCCGGTGTCGGAGGACCCGGCCGACGTAGTCGAGCGCGGTCGACAGGTCGGTCCCGCGACCGAACGGCTCGAAGGCCAGCAGGTCACGGATCAGGCGAAGCGCGTGCCGCCGCCCCTTCTTGGGCGGCACGAACTGCTCGACCCGGTCTGTGAAGAGCAGCAGCCCAACCCGGTCGTTGTTCTTGATCGCTGCCATAGCGATCACCGCCGCGATCTCGGCCGCCACTTCAGCCTTGAACCGTCCCCGCGTTCCGAATTGCGCCGAACCCGAGAGATCGACGGCGAAGAGAACCGTCAGCTCGCGCTCCTCCGCATACTTCTTGACGAACGGGTGCCCCATTCGGGCGGAGACGTTCCAATCGATCGTACGGAAGTCGTCGCCCGGTGCGTACTCGCGCACCTCGGCGAACTCCATCCCCTGACCCTTGAAGACAGACTGGTACTCGCCGCTGAACAGCGTGTTGACCAGGCCGCGCGTCCGCAGCTCGATCAGCTTGACCTGACGCAGGACCTCTCTTGGTACGGCCTTAGTGGTCACTGAAGCTCACTGTCGGACACTCACTACGATCAGGGCACCTCAACAGCCTCTAGAATCCGCCGGACGATCTCGTCTGCGGTGACTTCCTCGGCCTCGGCCTCGTACGTCGTGATGATGCGATGCCGGAATACGTCGGGCGCCACCGCCTTAACGTCATCGGGTATGACGTAGCCGCGGCCGCGCAGGTAGGCATGCGCGCGACCGGTTTGGGCAAGATATATCGAGGCGCGCGGTGAGGCGCCGTACTCGATGAGCGGGACAAGCTCGGGCAGTTTGTAATCCGCCGGCTGCCGGCTCGCGTGGACCAGGTCCACGATGTAGTCGCCGATCTTGTCGTCCATGTACAGCCGGGAGATATCGCTGCGCGCCTGCAGGATGGCGCCCGGACCGGTGACCTCGTCGACAGGGATCTCTTCGCCGCCGGCGAAGCGACGCATGATCTCCTTCTCCTCCTCACGCGACGGGTAGTCGATCTTCACCTTGAGCATGAAGCGGTCGACCTGCGCCTCCGGCAGCGGGTATGTCCCCTCCTGCTCGATCGGATTCTGGGTCGCCAATACGAGGAAGGGCTCATCCAGCGCGAACGTCTGGCCGCCGAACGTGACCTGCTTTTCCTGCATCGCCTCGAGCAGCGCCGACTGGACCTTGGCGGGCGCCCGGTTGACCTCGTCGGCCAGTATAATGTTGGCGAAGATAGGGCCGTGGCGCGGCTCGAAATCGCCCGACTTCTGGTTGTAGATCATCGTGCCGATCACGTCGGCCGGCAGCAGGTCGGGCGTAAACTGGATCCGCTGGAAACTGGTGGCGATAGTCTCGGCAATCGTGCGGATGGCCATCGTCTTGGCGAGTCCCGGCACGCCCTCGAGCAGGACGTGGCCGCCGGTGAGCAGCCCGATCAGGACACGCTCGACCATGTACTCCTGCCCGACGATGCGCCTGGAGACCTGATCCAGTATGGCGTCGGCCAGCTCCCGGCCCGCCGTGCTGACGACGGTGTCGGAGGCGTTCTCCTTGGCGGCGTCCTTCTTCCGCTTCTTGTCTTTCAGCTTGACTTCGTCCGTCATCACTGACTCGCGTGTTCGTGGGGTGACGTTTCGCGGCTCAGCGCTTCACTCGCTCGCCGCCGTCCTCACGTTTGAAGATCCAGGCGACCGCTGCGCCGGGTCGGATCTTGTTGCTGCGGCTGGCCTGGTCAACGTCGGCGGTCGAGCCCTCGTCGGGACCGGGCGCTTCCGCCACATCCTTGATGTAATTCTGGATCCGATCGCGCCAGAGCCTCCAGTTCGAAGGCCGAAGGTCCACCCAGCCACGGGCGATCAGCTTCTCATCGACCGCCGCTCCCTCTGCCGGTCTGACCTTCAGCTCCGGCCCGCGGAAGACTCGATCTCCATCGGGGCTGATGATCGGCAGGCCGATCGACACTATGCTGACACGGAGCTCCCCGTTGACCGCCAGCAAATCCGCGGCGTCCTTTGCCGTCTTTTCGGGATCGAGTTTCGCCGCCGCGTCCAGCGTCTCGTACAACACCTCCAGGATATGGGCCTCGAACAGCAGCTTGCTGAGCCGGGGCGGCCCCAGCATCTCGAAGGCGACGCTGCGGGTGCCTGCCTCCTGCTCGAGCTCTTCGATGCGCCGCAGCGCCAGCTCGCGGAGCACACCGCCGCGGTACGTGGGGCCCATGGACGCGCTGTCGAGGGCGGAGACGATGTCCAGGCCCGTGGGCTTACCACGGATCTCACGTATTACGGCCTGCGCGATCTCTTCGGTAGTCACCAACTCCATCAACCCGAGGGTCGATATCGCCTCGAACTCGTCGCGGCTGAACAGGCCGTTTTCACCCATGTCGATGTGGACCGCTTCCAGCTGACCATCCAGCTTCTGCCACACGACATTCTCATCGTTCAACGCCTCGTCAAACGGAACCGGGTCCGTCGTGTCGAAGCGCTCGAGCGCCTTACCGCGCCACGTGAGTGGGCCGTCGCCTATGCTCTTCCAGGCGATCGCCGCGGTCGGCTTGATCTCCTTGACCGCCGGCGCGCCCGGCGTGCGGGCCGTGAGGAAAAGCAGTAGCGAGTGCGCTCCGGCAACGCTCGATTTGGCGAGCAGCATACTGGACGGCCGCTGCTCGGAGTGAGTAAACGGGATGTTGAGGCCCATACCGCCGGTACCCGAGGTTCCGACTTTCAGATAGAACTGAGTGCCGGCGTCGCGCAGCGCCTCGAGCAGGATGTGTACGTGGCGGATGAGCTGCGGCATGTAGATGATCGCGAGGTGCCGCTCGACCACATCGTTGACGTTCTCGCTGTCACTGTTGAGTGCGGCTCGGACCTGCTTCACGCTGCTGAACACGTCCTGGTAGGCGATCGCCGTCGCCGTGTTCACGCAGTCCACTACGATATCTGGCCTTTCCTCGATCAACAGCCGATAGAGGAAGAACCGCTCGAGTCGCTCGCGCCCGAACGGTCCGTAGATGTCGTCCAGAAGGACGCGGCGCTTCTCTGGAGACTCAACCAGCTCGCGTCGCGGCTCGTCCTTGAACTCGGTGGCGACCATCACATCGCCCCAGTTACGTGCGATCTCGGTATTCCCGACCGCCAACTCCTTCAGCTCGGCGAAGCCTTCATCGGTCTCGTTCTTGGTGAGGGCCGTTATGGTCAGTCGTGCGGGTAGGTGCCGCAGCATCCTGCGGGCGATCGCCATGCCGACGAGTCCGGACCCGCCCAGTATCAAGACCCGCGTATCACGTATCTCCATCGGATTCCCTCAATCCAACTACCGCACGGAGGGCCCGCACCTCTTCGGCGGCCAGATCCCTCCATTTCCCCGGACGCAGGCCCTCCAGTTCGACGGGGCCAAACGGTCAAGCGCCTCCATCATGCGACGGACCTCGCGCTTGCGTCCCTCGCGCAAAGTGAGCTGGATCTCCGAGGCCGAGACCCGCCCTTCACCCTGAGCTGCCGCGACCCGGACATTCTCGGCTCGTGCCACACCATCCTCAAGGGCGACACCGTCCTCGAGTTGCCGCGCCACCGGGCGGCCCGCCTTACCCTCGATCTCCACGAGGTAGCGGCGCGGGACTCTGTAACTCGGGTGCAAGAGCCTGTGAGCGGTTTCCCCATCGTTCGTGAACAGGAGCAGACCCTC
>JBDHHM010000025.1:0-12886 GCA_039589355.1 Gemmatimonadota bacterium
GAGCTGGAGTTAGCGAGCCCGCGCTCACGGGTGACCGTGAGCGCGGGGGAGGCCGGAGCGAGACAACCCGCCCCGACGCCGGACCCCGGATGCCGGCTACTGATAACTGGATGTCGGATAGTGGATATTGACTTCAATACTTGCGGATGACCCCGACGACGACGCCGCGGACCCGGACCTCATCCTCGCTGTAATACTGCGGCGCGTGATCTTCGTTGGCCGGCTGCAGCCGGATACGACCATCGTTCTCTCGATAGTAACGCTTGACGGTGGCGGACTCGCCGCCCACGAGCGCGATCACCATTTCGCCGTTCTCGGCTGCCTCGCGACCGTCAACGACCACACAGTCGCCGTCACGGATCTGATCGTCGATCATCGAGTCGCCGCGCACGCGCAGCACGTAGTGCGGCCCCTTCCCGGAGAGCATGTCCTCGGGCACCGAGACCGCCTCCGTGTCCTCTATGGCCTCGATCGGCGCTCCCGCGGCCACGAGACCCAGCAGGGGGAGCCCGGCGGCCACGGTTTGGGGGCGCGCAGACTCCAGCGGCTCCACCGAGCGGCTTTCGTTGTAGTTCCGCCGGATGTAGCCTTTGCGCTCCAGGTTCGAGAGGTGCTCGTGCACCGTCGCCAGAGAACGATAGCCGAAAAAGTCGGCGATCTCCTCGAAGCTCGGTGAGTACCCTGAGGTGTGGATGAAGCTCTCGATGAAGTCGAGGATCTCTCGCTGCCGCTTCGTGAGCGCCATGACGCCTCCGTTGTGCCGTCGCCTTTACGGGGCCTCCCGAACAGGAGCCGAAACTACAATACCCGAAAATGTACCGAAGCGCAACCCCGACGCTGTATCTGTATGTGTGAGGGGAGGCTGAGGCAGGAGCCCGTCAGGGTGTCCTGGGCTTCAGCGGTCTGGTCGCGGGGTCGGCTTCTGCTCGGCTCGGCGACCGGGCGTGATTGGGGGCAGTCAGGGATCAGGTGACGAAAGAGGGGGTAAGGCACTATATTATTGGCGGTTGTCGGTCCGGACCCCTACCCCTGCCTTGACCGCGAGTCCCAGGCCGTCATAGGAGTATCATCGCAGGCCGTTTGCTCGACGGGGTCTTTTCCTATGTCGGCGGGAGTACCAGAATCCAAAGCGTGCTGCCGAAAGGGAAGCAGTGATGGACGAGAACGTCCTCGGTGGTTTGCCGGATTTCGATTCCGATTTCGATTCCGACGCGGGCCAGGGAACCGACGCCGTTCCGGTTGCGGAGGACGGTGGGCTCGACGTGGAAGTCCGGGAGTTTCTCACGGCCTTCGTGAAGACGGTCCGCGCTGCGCAGCTGTACGTCCAGGGTAACCCACTCCTGCATCAGTTCATCGAGGACCTCAAGCGGCGCCTATCTGCGATCTGGGACCGGGTTCCGTCGCTCAACCTCACCGTCTTCGAGAGCGAGATCCGTTGGCTGGACAGCCAGGTGTACAAGGAGAAGCTGGGTGGTCAGGATAACTTGGCCTTCAACCTTTACAGGGACGGTATCCGGCGGGTGGAGTTGTTGCCGGGCGTGGAGGAGGACGAGCTTCGCCAGTTCATCGACGTTCTCCGCCTCTCCAAGACTCTGAAGGAGGACGAGGACGATCTACTGACATTGATGTGGAACTGCGACTTCAGTTTCGTCCGCTACGAGTACATCGACGTACTGGGTGATGAGCCGCCGGTGCCCACGCCGGACCTGTCGCAGGCCGACGACACGCTCCCGGCGCTGCCCGAGTTGGAGTTGTCCCCGGAGCTGCAGACGCCGACGCTGCGCGAGGACTTCGAGCCCTCGCTGTATTTCCTGGACGAGGCCGACGTGGCGCACCTCCAGCAGGAGCTGGGTCGCGAGTGGGATCGGCCGGTGAAACAGGATGTGACGATCGCGATCCTCGACCAGTACGAGGTGGGCGATGAGGAGCGTCGCGCCGAGGCCGTGGACATCCTGCGTCAGATGCTGCCGCGCGTGCTCGCTGAAGGCGACTTCAGCAAGGCGTCGTTTATCGTCGCTGAACTGAAGGGGATCTCGGTCAAGCTGCAGGGCGATGCGGTGATCACCGAGGAAGTGGACGCGATCATCGGCGAGCTGAGCGAGCCGATCGTATTGGAACAGCTCGTCAAGATCCTGGAAGACGGGACGGTCGATCCGAACAGCGAGGCACTGGCCACCTTGCTGGGAGCGCTCAAGCCGCAGGCGATTATCGTGCTCATCCAGGCGTTGCCTCTTGTGGTCCGCAAGGAGGCGCGGGAACAGCTCATGGCTACGCTCGACCGGCTGGCCTCGATGAACCCGAAGCTGATGCCGGGCCTGGTCGCGGCCGACGACCCGCGGGTGGCGGCGGAGGCGGCGAAGATCGCCGGGCGCTTGAAGATGAGCGGCACGGCGGAGCCTATTTCGCGGCTGCTCAAGCGGCCCGAGCAGGAAGTGAGGCTCGCCGCGGTCGAGGCGCTGGTGGCGCTGCGCACCTCGATGGCGGGCGGGCCGCTGATGGGTGCGCTGACCGACAGTAGTCGCGATGTTCGGGTGGCGGCGGCCAAAGGCGTTGCGAGGCTGAAGTACAGCCCCGGCGCCCAGCAGCTCGAGGGATTCATCAAGGGCAACGAGCTGCGCAAGCGGGACCTGACGGAACAGCTAGCCTTCTTCGAGGCGTATGCCTGCGCCGCCGGTGCCAAGGGGACCCGGCTTCTGGCGCGCATGCTGAATGGGCGTCGCTACCTCTGGTTCAAGTATCCGAGCCAGATGCGCGCCTGCGCGGCGCGGGCGCTGGGCCTGGTCGGCGGCCCGGAGGCAGAGCGGGAGCTGAATGTGGCGGAGTTCGACAAGGACCAGATGGTACTGAGTGCGGTGCATGCGGCGCGGCGCGAACCCGAGGGCGAATCGGATGATGATGGTGATGAGGAGTGAGGATGGCCTGATCCAGGATACCAGCGCCCTGCTGAGCGGTGAGGGGCGCAAGCTCCTGGCGGCCCTGTATGCGACGATGCGCTCGTTGCGCCTCTATCCTCTCGAGAACCAGGTGGTGCAGCGGGCGCTGGCCGAGGTAGAGGCGAGCGCGCGGATCTCTCTCAACCGCGAAGGGCGCATGCAGCTGCGCCTGGCCGGCGACTTCGTCTTTTTCAACGACGTGCGCCTGCGACTCGATCTCGGCAACTACGCCAGCTTCGTTTTCGTCCGCAAGACGCTGGAGGCACACGGGGTCGGCCACATCGACGTGAACCCACAGGTCGACATCCGCGAGTGGACATCGTTCCTGTCGCTGCTGGTAGAGGAGACGGAGGCGACTGGTCAGCAGGCGCTGGAGGCGGTGCAGCAGCGTATCCAACAGGCGGGGGTCGAGAACATCGCGTTGGGACCGGCTGCAGCACTGGTGGAGGCGCTGAGCCTGAGCGAAGAGGCCAAGGAAGCGGCGCGGCGCACCTATGCGCGCTCCGTCAGCGTCGTGAAGGACGTGATGACCAGCGTTCGCCTGGGCAAAGCCTGGAGTGGACGTCGCGTCAAGCGCGTTGTGCTCGGTATCGTCGACCAGGTCCTGCATGACGATGCCGCGATGCTGGGAATGACGACGCTGCGCGACTACGACGAGTACACCTTCACTCACTCGGTGAACGTCTGCATCCTCTCGGTGGCGCTCGGCCAGAAGCTCGGCTTCAGCAGACATCAACTGTTCGACCTTGGGCTCGGTGCCCTGTTCCACGACGTGGGTAAGTCGCGTGTCCCGCTCAGCGTGCTGAACAAGGAAGGGCGGCTGGACAAGGAGGAGTGGAGGGTCATGAGCCAGCACCCCGAGTTCGGGCTGATCCTCCTCTTCGACCTGCACGGGTTCGAGGAGCCGCCCTATCGGGCGATGCTGACGGCCTACGAGCACCACATGCGGACCGACTTCACGGGCTACCCGCGGGTGGTCAGGGACCGCTGGATGGGGTTCTTCTCCCGTATCGTAGCTATAGCGGATGCGTTCGACGCCGCTACCAGTAAGCGGAGCTACCAGTACATACCGTTCCCACCCGACGAGGTCCTGCGAGAGATGCGGGACAACCCGTCTCGCGGATTCGATGGCACGATTGTGAAGGCGTTCGTCAACATGATGGGCATCTATCCGGTCGGCACGCTGTGCATCCTCGACACGGGCGAGCTGGCCGTCGTCGTTGCGCCGAGCCCGAACCCGGAGGAGCTGCACCGCCCCTTGGTGCGGATCGTCTCGGATGCCAGCGGCCGGAAGCTGCCGGAACCGCCGCTCGTGGACCTGTCGGAAGAGGATGCGGCGACGGGACGTCCGGTACGCACGATCGTGAAGACGACCGACCCGGACAAGTACAGCGTTACGATCTCCGATTACGTCGCCTGAGCGACGCAGGCGAGGGGGCTCGCCGCGACAATCGCCGAGGGGCGAGCGTTGCGGCGTTTTGCGTTTCTGACCGCCTGCCTCTTGATCGTGGACCTGCTGCCCAGCGAAGATATGATCCTCGAAAGCGAATTTCTTGGAGAAGGGGAAACGCGTGCGACTCGGATCCCTGAGCTGGAAGGTCATCGCGATCCTGACGGCCGCGGCGGCCGGTGGAACCCTGGTGTCGGCGGGGCCTCTGGCGCGGGGCGAGTCGATCACGTTCTTGGCCGCTATCGGCATTTCGAGGGCGACGCTGCGGCCGGCTCCTCCATTCGGAGCGGCGCGAGTTCGAGCCGGACGTCCCGGTGGAGCCGTTCCGCTGGACCGGTCTGCTGGCGGGCGGCGAGTCGGCTGCCGGCAGTGTCTACGGTTACATCATCCGCGTGGGCCGCGAGCGGAGGTATGGCAAGTTCGTGGTTTTCAAGTGACACCTGCCTGCCCGGTTTGACACCTCGGAATCGACGGCGCTAACATCTTAACAGTGATGGCCAAGAAACCCTCAGACCCGAAGGACGCTCGGCGTCAGATGACCACGCTCGAGTTTGTCGCCATGAAGCAGCGTGGCGAGCGAATCGCTGTGCTCACCGCTTACGACTACCTGATGGCAGGACTGCTCGACGAGGCAGGCGTCGACTGTGTGCTCGTCGGCGACTCGCTCGGCCAGGTCGTCGCCGGAGAGGAATCGACCCTCCCCGTCACCATCGAGCAGATGATCTACCACGCGAAAGCGGTTCGCAGGGGACTCAAGCGGGCACTGCTCATCGTCGACATGCCGTTCCTGACGTATCAGGTCTCGGTCGAGGAAGCGATCCGCAACTGCGGCCGCGTGCTACAGGAGACGGGGGCTCAGGCGGTGAAGTTGGAGGGTGGCCATGAGGAGATGGCGCGGACCATAAGCAAGTTGGTCGTCTCGGGTATACCGGTGATGGGTCACCTGGGCCTCACACCACAATCCGTTCACAAGCTCGGTGGCTATCGCCTTGTCGGCAGGGCCGAGGAAGAACAGGAGCGGCTACTGGCCGATGCGGCGAGCCTGGTTGATGCAGGGTGCTTCGGCATAGTGCTGGAGATGCTCCCCAAGGGGTTGGCAGGCGCGATTACCCGCGCGGTACCGATCCCCACAATCGGGATCGGGGCCGGCCCCGAGTGCGACGGTCAGGTTCTGGTCCTGCCTGACATGCTGGGCTTGAACGAGGCCTTCAGCCCCGGCTTCCTCAAGCGCTATGCGGACCTGGCCGCGGGCGTCCGTGAGGCGGTCGGCGACTACGTGCGCGAAGTGAAAGAGGGCGTCTATCCCGGGCCCGAGCACTCGTACGAGTGAAGAGGGCGCGTTATTCCTGCCGTGAAGCTCGTCAAGACGATCTCGGAAGTCAGGGAAGAAGTCGGTCGCGCCCGCAGTAGCGGGCGGAGCATCGGCCTGGTCCCCACAATGGGATTCCTCCACGAGGGTCATCTCAGCCTCATAGACCGTTGCCGTGAGCTTTCCAGTTACGTGGCCATATCGATCTACGTGAACCCGCTTCAGTTCGGGCCGTCCGAGGACTTCGACCAGTACCCGCGCGCGCTGGAGAGCGACCTGGCCCTGACCGAAGAGCGGGGGGTCGACCTCGTGTTCGCTCCCGACGACCATGAGCTCTATCCGAGCGAGCCTGCCGTGACTGTCACACCCAGGCGTCTCGCCGATCGGCTGTGCGGCCTCAGCCGGCCGGGCCACTTCGAGGGCGTGCTTACTGTCGTCAGCAAGCTGTTCGGCATCGTACAGCCCGACCTCGGCGTCTTCGGTCAGAAGGACTTCCAACAGGCGGTCCTGATCCGGAAGATGGTTACCGACCTCGACATGCCAGTGCAGATCGAGGTGGTGCCTACGGTGCGGGAGGCGGACGGCATCGCGATGAGTTCGCGCAACGAGTACCTGTCGGCTGAGGAGCGGCGGCGGGCGCTGAGCATCTCGCGCGGCCTCGCCGGGGCGGTGAGGTCGTTCGGGTCCGGTGAGCGGGACGCGGCGGCGATCCGTCAGGGTGTTCTGGGTACATTGGAGGCCGCCGGCGGTGTGGACGTAGAGTACGTCGAGGTCGTTTCCGCCGATGAGCTGGAGCCGGTAGCGCAGGCGGATGAGAACACGGTCGTGGCGGTGGCGGCTCGCGTAGGCGATTCGCGGCTCATCGACAATGCGCGGTTGGGGGCGCCCGACCCTGGGCTGGCAAAGCTATCTTAGGGTGAATATCCAGGATCCGCACCGATGACACGCCAGAGGCACCATCCTCTCATAGTCGCGGCGGCCGCCGGACAGCTGCCCGCCTGGGCCTGCGTCCGAGCCGAGCGCCTGATCCATATCCGTTCGGTGGCCGAACTGCTTGCGCGCTGGGCGGCCGAGCTCGGCCTGGACGAGAGCGATCGACTGCGCTGGGCGGCGGTGGGTTGGCTGCACGACTCGCTGCGCGATGCGGACCCCGAATCGCTCGCCGCGGCTGCAGCCGAATACCCAGAACAGGTGCAACACGGGCCCGCTGCCGCGGAGCGCCTCGCTGCGGAGGGTGTTGATGATCGAGAGCTAACCGACGCCGTCCGGTACCACAGTCTGGGCTACAGCGGATGGGGCGCGCTCGGGCGCTTTCTCTATCTGGCGGATTACCTCGAGCCCGGGCGACCGTTCGCGCCAGTGGAGAACGCCGCCTTGCGGGCCGCTCTTCCCCGCGAGCCCGATGCGGTGCTGAGGCGCGTTTGTGCTCTCCGCATGGAGGAGGTCCTGAATCGCGGCGGGCCGTTGCGCCAGGAGACGGTCGCGTTCTGGAACGAGCTTCAGGGGGGCGGGCGGGACGAGTGAGTAGCCATCTGCGGACTGTCCTGCTCGCTTTGGTATTCCTCGTGGTTGGTGCGTTCGTCGCTTCGCTGTGGCTCGAGATCCGGCACGAGACACCTCTTACGGTCGAGCCGCCGGAGGGACATTGGGAGGGGCGGCGCATCAGGGTGGAGGTTCTCAACGGTGCGGGTGTGGACCGCTTGGCCGTTCGTGCCACCGAACGGCTGCGCCAGCTTGACTTCGATGTGGTCTATTATGGCAACCTCGGGTCGTTCGACCGCGATAGCTCAGTGGTCATCGCCCGACTGGACGACCTGGAACCGGCTCGGCGCGTCGCCGACGCCCTCGGGCTCCGCAGTGTTCTGCACGAGCCTGACAGGAACCTGTACCTGGACGTGACTGTGATCCTTGGGTCGGATTGGGCCGGCGGGTTCGAGCCGCGCAATGTCGAGCCGGAGGCGCAGGGGGGACCGCTCTGGTGGCAGCGTGTGAAGCGGGCGGCGGGCCGTCTGTGGCCGGGATAGCCATGTTGATGGGCCCGAGGGGCGCATCTATCTTTGCTAGTTAGGATCTCGTCGTGATTAACGCTAATTTCGATGTCGCGAGGGAGCATGGAAAGCGGGGCCGGGAGCGCCGCCGGGGATCAGACCATCTTGCGGGTCGGCGACCTGCTCGCCCCCGAGCGGGTGAGGGTACCGCTGGAGGGCCTCGACAAGGAGAGCATCCTGGCGGAGCTCGTGGACCTTGTCACCCGGTCGGCAGGGCTCGCAGGTTCGCCTGCTGAGCCGCATCAGCCGGCTCGTACGCGAGGAGTCGACGCGCCGGCGGCTCATGTCGGCGGAGGATGCGGAGTGGTTCCATCAGATACTGAGAGAAGCCGAGAATGCTATCTGAGAGGTGCACTCTCGGTCGCAAGATATAAATGAGAACGTCGCTCAGACCTTCACGTCCAATTCCTCCCCTTCCGTATCGAGCGACTACGTGCTGGATTGATACCACACACCCTTAGCGATTGGCTGACCGCATGACGGCGTCCCTGTACAGCACTTCGTATCGCACGCATATGGCGGGCGAGTTGCGGTCCCAACATGTCGGTACGAAAGTCCGCCTGGCGGGTTGGGTACACCGGCGTCGAGATCTCGGCGGCCTCATTTTCATAGACCTACGTGATCGGAAGGGCGTCGTGCAGGTATCGTGCGATCCCGATGTGCTGACGGACGACGCGATGGAGAGTGCGCGACGGATTGGCTCTGAGGTCGTGATCGCGATCGAGGGCGATGTCGTGGCCCGGCCGCCGGAAGCCGTGAATCCGGATATGGCTACCGGCGAAGTCGAGGTGAAGGTGGAGGGAATCGTCCAGCTCGCGCCATCGGAGACACCGCCGATCCTCGTCGCCTACGGCGCGGATGAGGAGCTGGCTTCGGAGGAGTTACGACTCCGCTATCGCTACCTCGACCTGCGGCGCCCCGAGATGCTGCGGAACTTCGTGCTCCGCCATCGCGCCTTTCAGGCGATCCGCCGTGCGCTGGACGAGCTCGAGTTCGTCGATGTCGAGACACCGATGCTTACGCGGCCGACCCCCGAAGGCGCGCGCGACTACATCGTGCCCAGCCGCGTGAGCCCCGGCGAGTTCTACGCGTTACCCCAGTCGCCGCAGCTATACAAGCAGATCCTCATGGTGTCGGGCTTCGACCGCTACTTCCAGATCGCCCGCTGCCTGCGCGATGAAGATCTGCGCGCCGACCGCCAGCCCGAGTTCACCCAACTAGACGTCGAGATGTCCTTCGTCGCCGAAGACGACGTCTGGACGGTGATCGAGAGGGTGATGGCGGCGGTATGGAAGGAGGTTGCCGGTCGCACGGTGGAGCGCCCATTCCTGCGTATGCCCTATCGCGATGCACTGGAGCGCTACGGCACAGATAAGCCGGACCTGCGCATCCCGTGGGAGCTGCGCGACCTCAGCGACGACTTGCGGGCTAGCGAATTCCGTATCTTCCGGGGAGCTATAGAGAATGGAGGTAGGGTGCGCGGCTTCCGGGTACCGGGGGGCGCGAAGCTCTCGCGCAAGGCGCTCGACGGGCTGGATAAGGTGGCCCAGAGTGCCGGTGCCCCGGGTGCACTCTGGACAAAGCTCAGCGATACCGGAGCACAGGGAGGCTTCGGGCCAAAGCTCTCGGATGCGGAAGTGGCCGCCTTGAAAGGACGACTCGAAGCGAAGGATGGTGACCTCATCGTGGTGATCGCCGGGCCCGACCGGACGGCGAACACGGCCCTCGACGCTCTGCGGCGCCACCTCGGATCGGGCATGGGCGCGGTGGAAGAGGGTGACCGGTTCCTCTGGGTTACGGAGTTTCCGCTCTTCGAGCGCGACCCCGAGAGCGGCGAGCCGGTGCCGAGCCACCACCCGTTTACCGGCCTCAACCCCGAGGACGTGGACCTGTTGGAGAAAGATCCGCTATCGATACGTTCGCGTGCGTACGATCTCGTCTACAACGGCTCAGAGTTCGGTAGCGGCAGTATCCGTATCAACGAGCCGAGCCTGCAGCGTCGGGTGCTGGCCGTGCTTGGTATCGGGCCCGAGCAGGCACAGCGTAAGTTCGGTTTCCTGTTGGAGGCGTTCAGGTACGGTGCACCACCTCACGGCGGGTTTGCGATAGGTCTCGATCGAGTCGTCATGCACCTGGCAGGGGGGTCGTCGCTGCGGGAAGTGATCGCGTTTCCGAAGACCACGGCGGCTCGCGCACTCATGGAGGGTGCGCCTGCGCCCGTTGCCGATGAGGAGTTAAAGGAATTGAGGATAAAGCAAGTTAGGCGGTCCGATGCCTGACCAGTCGACGGATTCGTCGCAGGTCGTCCAACATCGCCTGCCGGCCGAGGGGGCGGACCAGCTTGTCTTGGCTGGCGTGAACGATGCCAACCTCCAGGAGTTGGCGCGCATTTGCGGATGCCGTGTCGTCTTGAGAGACGACCAGGTCGTCCTCTCAGGATCGCTCGCCGACGTGGAGCGCTGCGTTCCCGTCGCCCAGCACATGATCGATCTCGCCCGCATGGAGACCGCGTTCTCCGTTGGCGATAT
Organism: Gemmatimonadota bacterium; assembly: GCA_039589355.1. Taxonomy (GTDB): domain Bacteria; phylum Gemmatimonadota; class Gemmatimonadetes; order Palauibacterales; family KS3-K002. The sequence goes on from JBDHHM010000025.1 coordinate 10,269, forward strand.
CCGACGCTTCGCGGATCTAGTAGCAGAGAGCGAGGGGCTGCCCCCCAGCGCCCTCGAGGGTAGCAAGATCATCCTGCCCGGCTCGCGAAAGGTTATCACGCCGAAGTCCGCCGGTCAGAAGCTCTACATCGATGAGATCAACCGCAGCGAGATCGTGATCGGTATCGGGCCGGCGGGAACGGGTAAGACGTACCTCGCTGTGGCAATGGCGGTTGATGCGCTCCACAAGAAGCGCCTGCGCCGCATCGTGCTGGTTCGACCGGTGGTCGAGGCCGGTGAGCAGCTGGGCTTCCTGCCGGGAAGTGTGGAAGAGAAAGTCGACCCCTACCTGCGGCCGCTCTATGACGCGTTGGGCGACATGATGCCGCCGGAGCAGCTACGTCGGGCGCTGGAGAACCGGACGCTGGAGATCGCGCCGCTCGCCTACATGCGCGGCCGTACGCTCTCCGATGCGTTCGTCATACTCGATGAGGCCCAGAACACGACCACCTTGCAGATGAAGATGTTCCTGACGCGGCTGGGTCTCAACTCGAAAGCGGTGATCACAGGCGATAAGACGCAGATCGACCTGCCGCGCCGTGATGACTCCGGGCTCCTCGAGGTCGAGCGAATACTGCAAGGGATTGATGGGATATCTTTCGTCTACCTGACCGAGGTGGACGTGGTCCGCCACCGCTTGGTCAAGGATATCATCAAAGCGTATGCCCGGGTCCATTCGGGCAACGATAACTCTCAGGAGAGCGAATGAACCCGGGTCGGAAAAGCAAGATGTTGGTCCGGATACGCTATCTGATACGTGACCTAGCCAGGCGCCGCGGCGTACAGCTCTTCGCACGGCGTTTCAGCCAGGTTTACCGGCTGCTGCTGCTGGCCTCTGCGGCGATCGTCATCGTTCTCGTATTTCCCCGCGGCTCGGCCCGCGAGTTCGTGGTGCTCAGTGAGGGGATGGTGGCGCAGGAGGAAGTGATCGCGCCGGTCACCTTCCAGGTGTACAAGTCGGAGGCCGAGCTGACCCGGGCGCGCGAAGAGGCTGCCGCCGGCGTCGAGCCCATCTTCGACCATTGGCCGGAATATGCCGATAGCTCGATCGCCGCCGCCCAGGTGTTCTTCGGCACGGTGGAGGCCACCGTCTCCGGTGCTGCCGACGAGGAAGGACGGCGCCGGGCGGTGCGGAGTCTGCTCGACGAGTACAGCATCGCGGCGTCAGAAGACCAGGTAGCGCTGCTGGTCGCGTCCGAATCGCGTGAGCAGTTGCGGGGGGCAGTCGAGTCGACGTTCCAGCGGTTGCTGCGAGCCGGTGTGGTGAGCGGCAGCGAGCTGGGCGACGTGGCCTCCAGCGGCGTCATCCTGCGCTCCGCAGCGGACGAGGAGCTGGTGCGGGGCGATACGCTCACAACGATGGAGCAGTTCTTCGAGCTGGCCGACTCGCGATCGCCGTCCGAGCTGGGCGTGGACGCGCACCGCCTGTTCCACAACATCATCGTCCACTTCGCGCAACCTACGATCGTTCTCAACCGGGAAGCGACCGAGGCGGCCGAGAACCAGGCGCAGCGCGCCGTAAACCGGGTCGATTACCAGGTACTGGAAGGCGAACGGATCGTGGCGGCGCACGAGCGCGTCGGCGCCGAGCAACGCGAACGCCTGGTCGCGCTGCAGGAGCAGCTTGCCGGGCAAGAGGGCAGGCGTCTTTGGCCGGCGAATCTGGGCGGTATCCTCTACAACATCTTGTTGCTGGTCGTTCTGGGTCTGGTCATCAGGTACTACCGCCCGGACGTCTATGGCTCCGGCCGCTCGCTGACGCTGATCTGGTTCCTCGTGCTGGCCGTGGCCGGTGCGGCGGCGCTGATCTCGAGAACCGGCGCGGCATGGCAGCTGATCCCGATAGCGTTCGCCGCGCTGACGCTCGCGACTCTCTACGACGGCGTGCTGGCATTGCTGGCGGTGTTCGTGCTGGTAGCCCTAATCATGCCGGACCCGGTTTTCGCCGGCACTGCAATCCCGTTCTTCACCTTGATGGGGGGTGCGGCGGCAGCGTTGAGTGGCAGGGTGGTGCGACGGCGCGCCCATACGTGGGCGTTCGCTGCCGTCATCGCCGGTACGTACATACTGGCCGCCTTCAGCCTCGGTCTGATGGGGCTTCAGAGTACGGAAGACGTCGTACTGAGCGTGTTCTGGGGCACGGTGAACGGGGTGGGCTGCACCCTGCTCGCGGTTGGAGTCCTGCCGCTGGCGGAGTCTTTCACGAAGATCACGACGGACCAATCGTTACTGGAGCTGGCGGATGTCAACCGGCCGCTGTTGAGACGCCTGTCGTTGGAGGCGCCGGGAGGCGGCCGCTCGTGAGATCGGGGCGAATGCTCTGCTCGTGCGCGTCGGCGTCTACTACCATGACATCGGCAAGGTGAAGAAGCCCCAGTACTTCGTCGAGAACCAGCCGCCGGGGCGGAACCCTCACGACAAGCTCAAGCCTGTCACCAGCGCGGGCATCGTTCGCGAACACGTCCACGACGGGCTCGAGCTTGCTGAGGAAGCGCGGCTGCCCGATACCGTGAAGGCGTTCATCACCGAGCACCACGGGACCCAGAAGATCGGCTTCTTCTGGGATCGGGCGGCGGAGC
>JBDHHM010000026.1:0-12351 GCA_039589355.1 Gemmatimonadota bacterium
GCCCGTCGCACCCAGAACCGCGAACAACAGTAAAGCGCCGCAGGCGCTCCAGAGGTACAGCGTGATCTTCCGGGCCCTCTCGCTCCAGTCATCCTCCTGCGAGCCCTGTTTCGCCCCTTCCAGCCCCAGTGCCGCCGCCGTCACCACCGCGATGGCGAAGATGAACATGATGCTGCTGGGCGCGCGGAATTGCCTGACGCCCGGAACCAGCCAGTAGAACAGCCGGAAGAGCGGTGTGGTCGCCCCCACCGCGTATACGAGGCTCACGGCCGCTATGCCCGCGAATAGCCACGCCTCGCCACGTCGCCGGAGGGGATCAGACCGGCGTACTCGTGATTCAGCTTGAAGGGGTTGCGCCCCCAGTACGTCGCGACGCGGCCCTGTTCGGTCGACATGTTGACGCCAATGAACTCGGGCACGATCAGCGAGAACACTTCTTCCGGATGCAGCGACCACGAGGTGGAGTAGGCGTACCCCGTCGCCTCCTCCGCGCCGGTCGTCTTAGCCACTCGCTGCGAGTACTTGGTCAAGTAACTGACCGGCGTCCACAGCTGTACCGCCCCGATGGCGAGCGCGCCGATGACTCCAGCGACCGCGAAGCCACCGAAGCGTCTTACCACGCGCCCGGTCGCCTCTCCAGCACGCCGCGCTTCCACTACCCTGTAAGCCGCGACGATTGCCATCGCCCAGGTGGTGAAGTAAGCGAGCTGCATGTGGGCCGTGAAGATGAGCAGCGCAACTGTGAGTGCCAGCGTCGCGAACCGCCAGGCACCACCCCGGGTGATCGCCCAGTCAGTGACCCAGAGCGCCAGCGGGGCCAGCGCCGTCACGAACAGCTTGCCGTCATGGCCGGGGAAGACGAGGGTAACCAAGACCGGGGCCATCATGTAGGCGACGCCGCCCCAGGTCGCGATCGGCCGGCTGATCTTCAGGTGCCGGAGCCAACCGTAGGTAACCACGCCGGCGAGGAAGACGTGGAGCACGATCTTCCACCCCATAGCCCGGTGGGCCGGCATGATGAAGCTCAGAACGGTAGTCGGATAGAAGATGTCGCCGTGCATCGCGTCGACGAACGGCAGACCACCGTAGATGTTCGGATTCCAGAGCGGGAATGTGCCGGACCGGACCATCTCGGCGTACCAGTGGCGCGCGTAATAGCCCAGCGCCCCGACGTCGGTCCCGAACAGCAGACCACTCGAGACGATGAACTCCCGGAACAGAAAGGCCGCGAGCACGCCGAATACGGCGTATGGCGCCCAGCGTGGCAACCAGGACGAGTTGCCCTCCGGCGGACTATCCCCTTGGACCTTTTTCTCTCGCTTCATCGAGTAATCCGTTGTAGATCTCGAGGTGTCGTTCGACCATCCGTGTTATGCTCCAGTTCGCCACGACCCGGCGCCTGGCTTCACGCCCCAGCTCCCGAAGATCGGACCTCATCAACAGTGAGACCACAGCGTCTGCGAGCGCTCGGGGGTTCTTCGGCTCGACCAGCACACCGACGCCCTCATCGATGATCTCGGGCAACCCACCGACCCGGGAGGCAGCCACCGGGAGCGCGCAGGACATCGCCTCGAGCGCCGCGATCGACGTCGCCTCCATCAGCGACGGAATGACCGCGAGATTCGCTTCTCGCAACAGGTCCGGCATCTCGTCGTTCGGGCGGGCGCCCAGAAACTCGATACGATCGGTAACTCCCAGCTCTGTGGCCAGTCTTTTCAATCTCTCGCGCTCGGGGCCGTCACCGACGATGTGCGCCTCGACATCTAGTCCGGCGGAGATGAGCGGCATCGCGCGCACGAAGTACTCCACCCCGTTCTTCGGGAACAGACGCCGCGGTACGATGATCCGGATTCGCCCCCCCGCTTCACTCCCGTCGCCCGGAGCGAAGCGATCGGTGTCCACCGCGTTCGTCATAACCTCCGACCGCGGGTGCGGATGGATGTCCAGCGCCACGCCCAGTATCTCTTCGCTCGTCGCCAGCAGGTAGTCCGCCGACCTGATGATGCGGGCGAACATCCGGCGCCAGCGCGGCACCCCTGCCCGCATCAAGAAATGGCTGGTGTGAAGCGTCAGCACGAGCGGATGCCGTCGATGCCGTCCGGCGATCATTGCGGGCACCGCGCTGGCGAATGTGTGGGCGTGCACGACGTCGGCCTCGCGCGTCAGTCGACGGTGGAGTGGAACCGTGCCGGCCGTGTGTGCCATCCAACCGAACGGGTTCTTGCCCGGCATCCACACTCTGTGGACGTTGACGCCCCCTAGCCGCTCCTTCTTCTGGGCCCCGGGCTGCGAGCGCGACGTCAGCATGTCGACGTAGTGGCCGTGCCTGGCAAGTCCCTCGGCGAGACCGGCGACGTGGCTCTCGAGCCCGCCGACCTCCGGTGGGTAGTAAAGGCACTGCAGCAGGACTCTCAGTGCCAATCCTCCGTCTGACGGGGAACACCCAGTAGCCGGTGCAGAAGGATGTCTGCGATACGCTCGCCGGCGCGTCCGTCCCCGTACGGGTTCTGCGCCCGCGCCATGCGGCTGTGCGCCTCCCGGTCGTCCAGCAGTTCCCTACCCTGCTCCAGGATGAGTTCTCGCGATGTACCCACCAGCCGCGCCGCACCCGCCTCGACGCCTTCCGGCCTCTCGGTGACCTCTCGCAGAACAAGCACCGGCACCCCGAACGATGGGGCCTCCTCCTGGATACCGCCCGAATCGGTCAGGACGAGCCAGGACCGGGCGAGTACCTGCACGAGATCGGAGTACGAGAGGGGCTCGAGAAGTCGAAAGTTCGGCGTACCCGACAGCAGTTCCATCGCCGGTCCCTGCACGTTCGGGTTGGGGTGAACCGGGTAGACGAACACGTCGTCGGGGTGCGATTCGGCTAACGTCCGTAGCGCACCGAAGGCCTCGCGCAGCGGTGCACCGAAGGCTTCGCGCCGGTGCGCCGTCACGAGCACGATTCGTCGCCCCGAATCGAGGATCTCCTTCAAACCCGAGTCACGCACCGGCCCTCCGGAACCGGCCAGCGCCTTGACGGCGTCGATCACCGTGTTCCCGGTCACGTTGATCCGCTCTGCGGGCACCCCCTCGGCCAGGAGGTTCGCCCGCGCCCCGGCCGTCGGCGCGAAGTAGTGGTCCGTCGTTACGTCTGTGAGCCGCCGGAAGATCTCCTCGGGGAACGGCGCCCATTTGTCCTGCGAGCGAAGGCCCGCCTCGACGTGAGCGACCTGCGCATGCTCGAAGAACCCGGCGAGCGCCCCGAAAAACACCGTCGCCGTATCCCCTTCGACGACGACCACGTCCGGCTCCATCGATCTCAACAGCGGCCGCAATCCGCGCAGGCACTCGACTCCGATGTCGTACAGATCCTGGTCCGGTCGCATGATCTCCAGGTCGTCATCGACCGTCATCTCCAGGCTCGCGAGCGCGCCGTCGAGCAGATCGTCGTGCTGCCCCGTCGAGATGACTCGAACCTCGGCCGGTTCCTCTCGGGCCCGCAACGCTCGCGCGACCGGCGCCAGCTTGATCGCTTCCGGACGAGTGCCGAGCAGGATGAGAACGCGGGCGGGATGGCTCACGTCAACCCTCCGCCTCGAGCACACTCGGCGCGTCGCCCTCAGGGTAGTACTTCAGAACATACGAGGGGACAGTCCTCTGGTCGTCGATCCCATAGACGACCTCGAAGCGCTCCGGCACACTCAGGATCACCGGCAGCACGTACTGGTAGGTCGTGCGACTCACCGGCACCACGAGCACATAATCCGCCTGCACCTCGTCGAGGAAGCTCAGCATCTCCTCGTCTTGTGTGGTGAACGGATAGACGTTGCCACGCCGGCCCGAGAAGACGTAGACCAGCCGGGGCTTACGACTGACAACGATCGCGTCTTCGGGCGTGTTGTCTCTTACCCAGTAGGCTATCTCCGTGAAGGCGCGCCAGGGTCCCGGATAACACGCGAACTCGTCGCCCTGGCGGTAGATCCTCATGCACCGCTGGCGGTAGCCGATCGAGAGCACCAGGCTGGGCACGGCCAGCACGACCAGGATCGCTCCAAATACTGGAAGCGACCAGGCCCGACGCTGCACACGCAAGAACTCCAGACACCACTCCAACCCGGAGGCCCCTAACAGAAACACCGCGGGCAGCACCGGCAGAAGGAAGCGCCGATCGGTCCAGGCCTCCGGCCAAAGGACGATCAGTCCCACGTAAAGGAACACGAACAGCTCGAGGACATCCTGTCTGCGAATCCCGCGCACCCACGCCACGAGAGCCAAGGCGATGAGTAACAGCGCCGCGATGAACGCCATCAGGATCGTCAGAAACCCGGGTGCTACGCCCACCAGCGACTCGGGCAGTACGTCGATCGCGTACAGCCGGGTGTTGTAGATCACCCGCGCCAGCAATCCTCCCGGCCCGACAATGCCGAGCTCGGGGTCGTACGGGTCAAGAAGCAGGAAGTTGCTCGAATAGACCTGGGCGCTCTCGCTGGCCGCCAGCCTTCCCCACGAAAACCAGGCGACGATGACCACGGCCGCCGCACCCGCCGCGGCGCCCAGCTCCCGCCACCTCCGCTTCGAGCCCAGCACCACCAACAGCGCAAGCACCAGCGGCAGCCCGGCCGACCGTGTCAGATACGCAAGCAACGCAAAGGCCAAAGACAGTGCCAGCCAGCGCCACGAGTCGAGCAGGCGCTCCGACGCCCACAGCGCGACCAGGGTCAACAGGACGAACAGGGCCTCCGACAGCACCCAGTGCGAGTAGTAGAGCAGCACCGAGCTGACCGCTAACGGGGCTACGACTGCCAGGGCGCCCTCCAACGCCAGCCGCCGCCTGGCGAGCAGGTACAGGAAGACCAGCGAGGTGGCTGTGAAGACCGTCGAGAGGATCTTGAAAGTGATCAAGCCGCCGCCCAGAGCGGCGGCGATCGCCAGAAGCGTCGGGTAGACGGGAGGGTACTGGCCGTGCCGAGGCGCGCCGGGGATGTGGATGTCACGGTAGCCCTGCCCCGTCTCGATCGACTCCGCCAGAATCATGTACCCGGCGTTGTCGCCGCCCACGAAGGGCTTCGGGTCGAACTGCAGGACGGCCAGCGCAACGTGTAGTAGGACGAGCCCCGCAAGGGCAATCCATGCCAACCGCTCGCTGGAAAGACTCCGTCCCTTCAGCTCTTCAGCCACCTCCATCCCAACCCCTCAGCCTGAGGCTAGCCGCCCCCTTTGAGCTCTCGGATCGATTCCCTCAGATCGTCCAATTCCGCCCGCAACGTGGCCACCAGCTCCGCAACGAAGCCGAACCCGAACAGCGACACACCCAACACTGCCAGGAGTATCACCAGGTTCAGCAGCGGCCGGAAACCCTGGCCCATGATGCGCATCACAACGGCCACCACCCCCACCAGCAGGCCCAGCCCAACCAGCGCCAGCCCGGTGAAGCCGAACAGAAGCATCGGCTTGCGGCTGAACAGCAGCAGGAACCAGACCGCTATCAGGTCGAGAAACCCAATGAAGATGCGCCGGCGACCGCTGTACTTCGTCGTGCCTCGCTTTCGCGGATGCAGCGTCACATCGATCTCACCCACGCGATAACCCCGAGCGTGGGCGAGCACGACGAAGAAACGGTGCCAGTCATGCCGCAGGTGGATGTCATCCAGGACCGTCTTGCGGAAGATCTTTATCGAGTTCAGGTCCCGTACCGGAACCCGGAACAATCTGCGGGAAAGCCAGTTGTAGACGCCGGAGACCAGGCGTTTCTTATACTTGCCGACCTTGCGTCCGCAAACGATGTCGTGGTCGTTCTCGACCTCGGCCAGTAGCCGCGGAATCTCTTCGGGCAGGTGCTGCAGGTCGGCGTCGAACAGCACGATCCACTCGGTGCCCGCCGCCCGCACTCCCGTGACCAGCGCCTCCGTCTTGCCGAGGTTGACCTTGTGCCGCTCGAGCTTGAACCGTCGCAGGCGTTCCCCTTCGCGCCGCGCAATCTCCACCGAGTCGTCGGTCGATCCGTCGTCGACGAAGATGATCTCGCCGTTCAGGCCGTGCTCGCGGAACGTCGCGTCCAGCGCCTCGAAGAGATCCGGAATGTTCTCGCTCTCGTTCAGCGCCGGGATGACCACGGAGAAATTGTCGCGGAGGGCGGGAGCCACCTGGAGGTGCTGCGATGTGGACTCGCGGGTGCCGGCCGCCTGGCTCATACGCGCTTGCGCATGCGGGCGGAGAGGATGCCCAGCTGGTCGCGATACTTGGCTACCGTGCGACGAGCGATGTTGATCCCCTCTCGCTTCAGTATGTCGACTATCGTCTGGTCCGTCAGCGGCTTCATCGTATCCTCATCGCCGACCAATTTCTGGATCCGCGCCTTGATGCCGCGGGCCGAAACGTCCTCACCCGAATCGGTAGACAGGCCGCTCGAGAAAAAGAACTTGAGTGGGAACACCCCGCGCGGAGTCTGAACGTACTTCTGGTTCGTCACCCGCGAGACCGTCGACTCGTGCATGTTGATGACTTCGGCGACCTCTCTGAGAGTCAGCGGCTTCAGGTGCTCGATTCCTTCCTCGAAGAAATCGCGCTGCCGGTCGACGATGAAATTCATCACCTTCAGCATCGTCTGCCGGCGCTGCTCGATCGCCTGGAGCATCCAGTTGGCGTTGTTCAACTTGTTCGAGATGAACTCCTTGTTCTCGCCCTTGAACTTCGCCTTGTCCTTTGCGACCTCACGGTACGAGCGCGACATTCTCAGGCGCGGAAGCGCCGTGTCGTTATGGAAGACGATGTAATCGTTGTCGACTTTTTCGACGACGAGGTCTGCTATGATGTAATTCCCTTCGCCGGCCGAGTATTGTAGGCCCGGCTTCGGGTCGAGCTTGGAGATCTCGTCCGCCGCCGACTGAACCTCTTGCGGAGAGACACCCAGCTCCTTCGATATCTCGGCCCAGCGGTGGTTGACCAGCTGGTCGAAATGCTTGTCCACGATGTCGTAGACAAGCGAATTGCCCATGTCCTGATCACCCAGCTGCAGGAGCAGGCACTCCCGCAAATCGCGGGCGCCGATCCCGGCCGGATCGAGTCCCTGGATGATGCCGAGCACGGCTTCCGCTTCCTCGATCGTAAGCAGCGCCTCATCCTCGAACCCGGCGGTTTTCGCATCTTCGCTCTGCAGAAACGCGTTCAGCGATTCGACGATCGCCTCGAGCTCACAGGTCAGGAAGCCGGTGTCATTGATGTTGCCGATGATCTCCTCGGCGATGACTATCTGGCGCGGATCGAGGCGGAGCAGCGCGATTTGGTCGTGCAGGTGGTCGTAGAGGTCCCGGGTGGCGACGGCGGTGGGCTCGTAGTACTCCCGCTCCTCGTACTCCTCTCGTCTACCACCGGTTTCGAAGCCGTCGAGCAGGATGTCTTCCCAATCGACCTCGTTCTCATCCTCCTTGGTCTCGTTCTCCTGGTCCTCCTCCATCCCGTCTTCGGTCGGCTCTACCAGCTCGAGGAACGGGTTGGCGACGAGTTCCTGTTTCAGGTGCTGCTGCAGGTCGAGGAGGGGCATATAGAGGAGATCCATCGCCTGGTAGAGGCGAGGATTGATCCTCAGCTCTTGCCCCAGCCTAACGCTCTGCTGCAGACCGATTTTCATCGCCCTCCCTTTCCCCTAGAGGCGAAAGTCCTCACCCAAATATAGCTTGCGGGCCTGGGGATCGTTAACCAGCACGTCGGAGGTGCCCTCGATGTGGATCCGGCCGTCGAACATGATGTAGGCGCGGTCGGTAATCGAAAGCGTCTCGCGTACGTTGTGATCCGTGATCAGCACACCCAGGCCCCGGCGCTTCAGGTCCGCTACAATCCTCTGAATGTCGTCGACGGCGATCGGATCTACGCCGGCGAACGGTTCATCCAGCAACATGAACTTCGGGTCGGTGACCAGAGCTCTCGTGATCTCCAGCCGTCTCCGCTCGCCACCGGAGAGCGAATACGCCTTGTTCTTTCGCAGATGCTTGATCGAGAGTTCATCTAGCAGGCTATCCAGGCGTTTGCGACGCTCGCCGTCTGACAACGGCAACGTCTCGAGGATCGCAATTATGTTCTGTTCGACCGTCAGCTTCCGGAAGACGGAAGGCTCCTGGGACAGGTAGCCGATCCCGCTACGCGCCCGCTTGTACATCGGCACGTTCGTCAGCGGTTGCTCGTCGATGTAAACCTCACCAGCATCAGGTGCCACGAGCCCGACGATCATGTAAAAGGTCGTCGTCTTACCAGCCCCGTTCGGGCCGAGCAGGCCGACGATCTCACCCTGGCGAAGTTCTAGATCGACGTCGTCGACAACGCGCCGCTTCTTGTAAATCTTCACCAACCCTTGACTGCTCAGCCGGCTGCCGTCAGCTACGGGCGCCTCGACCATTTCCTGCCTGGCGGGAGCGCGCAGTCTGTGCTCGATCTCGCGTTCGAGGAAGCGGCCGAATGCCTCACGATCCGAGACTATGTCCGCCCAGAGCGCGGCAGCGAACGCGATTTCGCCGACCCCGTGGGCCTGGAGCCAACCGTCCGCTGCCAGGCGCCCGACTATCTGCTCACCCAGGTACTTATCGACCTCCTGCGACGTCATGCGCCGGATCTCGAAGAGCCGGCGGCTGTCGGGGGTGCCGTCACGAGCGACCTCCCCGTAGCGCTTGACATACGAGTCGCGAAACGCCTCGGCCAGCCGACCGCGCGAGACACTGCCCGACTCATCGGCGCTCATCAGAGTCTCGTGCACCGCGATCAGCATCGGCGCATCGTGCGCCGGCAGCGCCTCGACGTAGGCGCGGAACTCCTCGAGCCGCCCGCTCATCCTACACCTCGCAACCGGGCAGGGTCGCTCGCCGTGGTGTCGGGGATCACGCGGATCGTGTCGGCGGCTGCCGTATCCGGAGGTACGACCGTGCTGTCGCCGTCAGTCGCGAATCGTAACGGCTCCAGGTAGATGCCGGTGCTTGGTCCCACGACCTGAGCGTTCGTGACCTCGCCCTCCTCGAGCGATAGCGTGACTCTGCGTCCGATCACGTAGTTCACACCCGGGAGCGTCGGTGCCTCGCCTTCTTCCGCATCTTCGTAGATGTGGTAGTAGGCCCGGGCTATTTCACCCGACGACTCGAGCCGCGTCAGCTTGGCATCTTGCTCACCGCCCGCGCTGTCGGAGGGCGCGAAGTACCCCGTGATAGTGTCCCCCTCCAGCCAGTCCGTCCTCAGCAGCTCGCCGCCCGGTATCAGTCGGTCGACGGTGGCGGCACGGGCACGCTCCACCGCGATCACTCTTTCGAGCTGGCCGCCCGGACGCCGGATGTCGATGGAATCGGCGGTCAGCACATAGTCCCGGGATATGCTCTGGGCCCACGGTTGCCGACCTGCAGAGTCCACCGCACCCGTCCGCTCCGGTGCGCCGGCCGAGGCGACGGCCCGGCTGATCTCCTCGCCGTCGATGAACATCCGCAACAGCGGCGCCATGAGCGACAGCTCGCTGCCCTGGGCCGAGCCGTTCGGCCAGGCCTGGATCTCCCGCACGCGGCTCTCCTCGAGGACGATGAGGATCGAGTCGCCTTCGAGCAGCGTCCCCTCGGCCTCGACGCTCGGAGTTCCCAACAGCCAGAGCTCGTCGCGCCCCAAATCGAGGTCTATCGAGTCGCCGTAGGCGGTAAGGTCGCCGCGGACGGCCACGACGGTGCCCTGCCCAGCGATCGCCGAATCGCCGTAGATGTGAATACGGTCGGCGTCCACCTCAAACGGCGCCGCCTCGTCGGCTGCCGCGTCCTCGCCGTAGAAGACCAGGTGCGGTCGTTCGGGCGCGAAGATGCGCTCGAACGGGCGATTCGCATTGATGGGGTAGTACTCGAGCACCGGCCCCCACAGCGTCGAGCCGCCCAGTGTATCGGTCAGCACCACATTACCTTCAGCGCGCACCCAGTCTTCGTCCTGATAGTAGATCGCTCGCTCGGCTACCAGAGTACGCCCCTCGTCCTCGTACTCGATGTTCCAGAAGAGATACAGCACGCCGCGTCGGTCGTAGAAGACGGCGCTATCGGCGCGCAGCCATTTGCTGCCGCAGGTGGCCTCGATGCCGCCCCACACATCGTTGCGCGTCTCACCATCGGGCAGGGTCGTCATGATCGACCTCGCGCCTGGCAGCGTCTCGACCTCGAGGTTGCAGGACGACTCCCGTTGTTGCGCCGCGCCCGGCAGCGCAAAAGCCGCCGCCCCGAGCAGGCCGATGAGGATGAAGCTGCGCATCTCAACCCTCGGGTGGCGGCTGCGTGCCCGGCCTCGTCAACCGGGGCGACGTCAGGTTGATCTGCTGCATCCGCGAGTCGGACTCGAAGGACGTGCCTTCGATGGTCGTACCGTCCGCCTCGATCATCGTCGTGTGCTCGTCGCTCCAGATCCTGTCCTCGGGCCGCAGGTAGTACAGCACCGAAGTCTCCAGGCGCCGACCCTCGGCGCGATTCACCACGACCACGTCTAGCTTGGCGGTCATGTCGCCGTTGTCCCAGTCGTACGTGCCTTCCCGGGCAGTCAGGACCGACGTCTCTTCACCATCCATGCTGTAGAAGGTGACTCTCAGCACCCGCAGCTCGACGATGGGCCGACCCTCCAGAAAGAACGCCGTGTCGGCTTCCACAAGCGCTCGCCGTATCCCGTCGGCCGTCACGTAATGCTCAAGGCCGAATACGACCTGGTTCGCGTCGGGGTTGAGCTGGAGGATTTCTTCAGCCACCAGAGGTGGCTCGCCACTCTCCCCACACGCCAGTGCACAGAAGACCAGGCAAAGCGCCGCGATCGCCCGCGTAGACATACTCAAACCACTCGTGCCCGAATCAGGTCGTGGAGGTGCACGATTCCCGTCAGCCGGTTCTCTTCGTCGCGCACCGGCAACGCCATGATGCCATACTGTTCCATGTGGTAGAACGCCTCGGCCGCCAGTGTATCGGCCGTCACCGTCTTCGGTTCGGCGTTCATCGCCTCCCACACTTGCCTGTGGAAGAACTTCTCATTGTTGTCTATGAAACGGGTCAGGTCACCCGCCGTTATCACACCGACGATCCGGCGATCGCCGTCGACGATCGGCACCGTCCCCCTTTTGTGGGCGATCTCCATCATCGCCTCCCTCAGAGTCGCATCCCGCTGTAGCGCTGGGACTTTCTCGGGATCGGCCAGCATCACGTCGCCCACGAGCAGCAACCTGCGCCCCAGAGCGCCGCCGGGGTGCAGCTTGGCGAAGTCGTCCTGGGTGAAGCCCTTCTCGATCAACACGGCCACCGCCAGCGCGTCGCCCATCGCCAACGCCGCGGTCGTGCTCGCAGTCGGTGCCAAATCGTGCGGGCAGGCCTCCTCGGCAACGCTCACATCGAGCGCCACATCCGACTGCTGGGCCAGCGTCGAGCTCGTGCCACCGGTAAACGCGATTACCGGCACGCCCAAACGCTTGACGACGCGCAGCAACTCGTAGAGCTCTTCCGACTCCCCGCTCTTCGAGATCATGATCAACAGATCGTCACGCTGCACCATGCCCAGATCGCCGTGCACCCCCTCGACCGGGTGCAGGAAGAACGCGGGCGTACCGGTGGAGGTGAGCGTTGCGGCGACCTTACGGGCGATGATGCCCGACTTGCCCACACCGGAGACGATGGCGCGCCCCTTGAGCGCGGCGATTAGCTCGACGGCACGCACAAAGCTCTCATCGATGCGGTCCTCGAGCTGAAGGACCGCTGCGCCCTCCAGTTGGACTACCCGGCGCGCCGCGTCGATCAGCTCACGCCGGTCCACGGCCCGCCCCCTTCGTCGACTCTGGGTCGCGCTTGGCCAGATAGCCGTCCACGACGGTCGTCCAATCGCCTCGCGCCTTGAGCAAGGCCTCCGCAAACTCCCGCACGGCGCCCGCGCCACCCGAACGGCTCGTCTGCCAGCGGGCCAGCGCGCATACCTCGGGCACCGCGTTCGCCACCGCAACCGGTAGGGCGACGCGACGCAGTACCGGGATGTCGGCAAGATCATCGGAAACGAAGGCCACCTCGCTCCAGTCGATCTTCCTGCGCAGTAGGATGCCGCTAACGATGGGCAGCTTCTCGGCTGCCGGGTCCTGGTGCACCTCCTCGATCGCGAGCTCCCGCGCCCTCAACTCGACGACCTTGGATCGCCGGCCCGTGACGATCGCGACCTCGATTCCCGCCTCCTGCATCAAATGGACGCCGAGCCCGTCGGTGATCTCGAATCGCTTGAATTCGACGGTTTCGCCGGCCTTCGTCGCTCCGTAGTAGACTCCACCATCTGTCATCACACCATCCACATCGAGGACGACGAGCTTGACAGCGCTCGCGATGTCGGCTGGGATCGCTGGATACTCAGACA
>JBDHHM010000027.1:0-22294 GCA_039589355.1 Gemmatimonadota bacterium
TGGATCGGACCCTGCGCCACGGCAGCGAGGCCACCAACGTTCAGGCCCGTTATACCCTCCTGTGACACCGCGGCCAGCCCACCAACGTTGACCCCCAGCATCGCGCCCTGGGCGATCACCGCAAGGCCGCCGACCGTCAGTCCTTTCATGCCCGCCTGCGATACGTTGGCGAGACCACTGACGTTGATGCCCCACATCGGACCCTGGGAGACGTTCGCCAGAAGCGATCCGCTTATCCCGCCCAGACCCTCCTGGGAGACTAGCGCCAGGCCGCCCACGTTCAGTCCGGTGATCGAGCCCTGCCCGACAAGCCCACGTTCAGTCCGGTGATCGAGCCCTGCCCGACAAGTGCCAGGCCACCGACGTTGATACCTTCCATCCGGCCCTCGGTCACCAACGCCAGGCCACCCACGTTGACCCCGTACATTGAGCCTTCCGAAACCCCGGCCAGAATTCCCACCGCCAGCCCCGCCGAGTGGTCAACCGGCATCACGGCCAGACCCAGCGCGATCAGCCCCAGAGCCAAACCGTTGATCGTTCCGCGCACCCTCCTCTCCGGCCGCCAGAAGCTGATGTTCACCCCGTTGATGACATCGAGACTGCCGTCGCTCCAGTTGAAACGCAGCCCGTTGATGCGCTCCGAGTCCCCGAAACTGATGCCGGTGCAGCCTATGGTGAGGTTGAGACCGCGGCCACAGCGGCTCTGCGGGTATACGATCGAAGTCGAGGCGAAGATCAGGATCGCGGCAAGAGTCAGTCGCCGTAGCATCAGGAGCCCCTGGGCTTGGTTTGGTGAGGTCTGGTCCGTTGAACCCTACGAGGCCCCCGGCGACGCTGTTTCAGGATGCGGTATAGTTCTGGTGCCTAGCTTACAAATCCACGCCGCCCTGGAGCGACCCGCGCCGGGCGTCCCGGATCCACGATTCGAGTCAAATACAGGACCCCAAACCGCTCTTCAGGGTACGATACATAGACCGATCCCCCCGGCCTCCAGACGTTCCCACTTTGCTCCCCCCAAGGAAGTAGAAACGATGAGACGCGCCAAACGATGAGACGCGCCTTCCTAAGCGCCGCCGTTATCTCCCTTCTGCTCGGCAGCGCAAGCGCTACGGTCGCCCAGACCACCGAACCCGACCTCGCTGAAGTCCACCTCGGGGCCATCGCCGCCCTGACACTCGCCGAGAACTGGCAAGACTGGCGACACGACGGGCCCGAGAACGCGGGGATCTGCCTGCTAGGCAACATTGAGACGGACGGCAGGGGTATTCAGATTAGCACGATCACATCGGCGCCGCGATCCTCGCGCCGACCGGGCTGTTCGACCAAGCTCAGCTACACGAACTGGCGTGTGCCGCCGTACGCGGTAACGACGACTGGCTCGTGTTCGGAATCATCACTGGGACCGAGACGAAGGTGCTGCCCACCGGTCAGGTGATGGTAGTGGCTCAGGGCCTCTGGTGCACGATAGTGCAGGACCAGGCGCCACTCCTGGCAGGCCTTCCAGCCGGAGTCCCATAGGCTAGCCTTCTCGATCGACACGCCCTAAGTATTACCGACAACGCGGACGCAGCGTCGCCGCCGAAGTGTGATGTCCGACTGTCCTGTGGCAGGCGGCGATCAGGGAATGGGAGCGTCAGATGCTCAGGATCAAGAAGGTGCTCTATCCCACAGATTTCTCCCACTGTGCCGGGCACGCTCTGCCGCACACGCTGCATTTCACCAACACGTATGGGGCCGAGCTTCACCTGCTCCACGCCCTAGTGTTGCACGAGGCGGATCCGAGCAACCTGTCCCATCGGCTTCCCGACATGGAGGAACTGTACTTGGTCTTGGAGGAGCACGCGGAAACGCAGCTGAAGACTGCGATCGAGGAGCACGGGCGAGCCGGTTTGACGATCAAGAGCGCTCAGGTTCGCGCCATTTCCGCCGCCGGCGCCATTCTGGACTACGCCACCGAGAACGAGATCGACCTGGTGGTCATGGGCACGCATGGGCGCAGAGGCCTGAGGCGACTGCTGTTGGGGAGCGTGGCCGAAGAGGTCGTGAGGCTAGCCCCCTGCCCCATCCTCACGGTGCCGGAGCGGGAGGCAGGTGCATCGCCAGACCACGTGGAGCGCATCGTCGTGCCCGTGGACTTCTCAGAGCACGCCAAGCTGGCACTGGCGTACGCAGTACAGCTAGCCGATGCCTACGGAGCGCAACTTCACCTCCTCCACGTAGTCGATGAGGTCGTCTACCCCGACTTCTACCCTCCTGTCATCCCTTCCGGAGGCTCGATTACCGAGGAGCTACGAGACCAGTCGCTGGAAAGGATGAGGGGCCTGCTATCGGGCTTTGAGGGCGCTGATGCGGCTGTCCACGTGCGCGCCGGCCGGGCTGCACCCGAGATCGCCGACTTCGCCGAGGGCCAATCTGCCGACCTCGTGGTCATAGCCAGCCACGGCCTTACCGGCATCAGCCACGTCCTCCTCGGGAGCGTCACCGAGCAGCTCATTCGCCGGGCGCCCTGTCCGGTCTTCACTGTTAAGGGATTCGGCAGAAAGCTCTTCGAAGCCTAAGAGGAAAGCTCGGCAGGCTACAAAAGAGTGAGCCCGGGCGGGCCTGCCAGTCCTCGTGCGATTAGCCCCAACCATCATTTTTCCGGCAGGCTACCCGGGCTCACATTTTCGCTCGCCGCCCCAGGCGCTGTGGCACCGTGTCGTACACCTAGAGCTTCGAGCGCCTGTCTTAAGTGCACAACACGTACCACAGAAAATCCACATCCCGAATTCCTTGCTATTACCTAGCTTAGGCGCCTCGGTCCCTTCACGCAACGGTAACGACGCGTGACACCCTGACACAGACCGGGACAGTGGCGCGTCCCTCCGTGGGCACAGATCGCCACGAAAGCCCTTGCCCGAATTGACGATTCCCAGAATCCCCTTGCGCGGGCGAGAGAACCGGACAACTTATCTTTGTGGCACTTTGCCCCATTATCCCGGGCTGTCGACCGTTAGCAGCTCGGGCTTTCGGCCAGGGCCGCGCTGGGTATCGCTCCCATAACCGTAACGGTAACAACCACTTGGAAGCATCGGCCCCTCGGGGGTCGGCGAGGGCTGCGCGCGGCACGGAACCTTCAATAGCATTGAAGGACCAAGTTGAGCGTAGCCACCAGGGGGTTGTGTTGGCACTGGAACTGACAATCCTGGACGGTTTGCCGGATCCGATATTCTTCGTGGATCGGCGTGGCGCAGTGGCGTACCTGAACCGGGCGTGTGAGACGGCCCTCGGTCTGCCGGCCGAGGGAGTTACGGGGCGGGTCCTGGCGGAGCTTCTAGGAAGCGAGCTGGACGAGGGACTTCGGGCACTTCTCTGCCCGCCATCAGGCGATGTTGCCCCAGCGTCTCTCCCGTCGGTGCGAATCGGGGATTCGTGTTGGGATGCCCGGGTGACGCCCGCCTCTAACGGGATGACGGCGGTCTACTGTCTTCCGTGTTCGGACCAGCAGGCTCGCTGGCCCGAGCTCGTTGCCGATTCGGCCGACGCCATCTGGGCGGTGGACAGCGCGGAGCGGATAATCGCGTGGAACAGGGGGGCGGAGGAGATCTTCGGTTACACGTCAGACGAGATCATCGGCGAGCCGGTGACACGGCTGATTCCGGCCGACCTGATCGAGCAGAGGGAGCCGGAACGGCTTCGCAAAGCGCTGCGGGAGCTGGGCTCTGTGCGGGACTACCAGACGCGCCGGCTCACGAAGGATGGACGTGAAGTAGAGGTGAGCCTGACCAGCACCGTCCCGCGCAACGGCTCGGCGAACGATATGGCGGCTTCGACGATCGTGCGGGACCTGTCGTACCGCCGGCAGATCGAGCGCCAGGTCATCGAGTCCGAGAAGATGGTGACGCTGGGCCAGCTGGCCGCCAGCGTCGCTCAGGAGATCGGCGCGCCGCTCACAACGATCGGGATCGTCGTGGACAAGCTGCGGAGCTCGGGAATGGGGGACGTGGACGCCGATAAGCAGCTCGAGACCGCCGCGCAGCAACTGAGCCGCATAGCGCGTCTAGCCCACGGGCTCATCGAGCTGGCCAAGCCTGGTGAGCTGCGCCTGTCGCCGCTGCAGCTCTGCGAGATCATCGACCGCGTCGTTGAGCTACTTGAACCGTCGCTGACGCGTGCCGGCGCCACCGTTGAAATACGCTGCGATGAACCGCTGCCGGAGATACTGGCCGACGGCGGGCAGCTTCAGCAGGTGTTCTTGAACTTGTTGATGAATGCCCAACGGGCGCTGGAATCATCGGGCGGAGGCAAGGTGGAGATCGTGGTGGAGCTGGCAGGTGGCTTCCCCAGAGAAGGGCGGCCGCTTCGCCAGGCGATCAGCATCGAACTCTGCGATGACGGTCCGGGGATTCACCCGGCGGACCTGCACTACATCTTCGCCCCGTTCTTCTCCCGCTCCGGTGGCTCGGGGCTGGGTCTGGCGCTGGCGAAGCAGATCGTCCACGCCCACGGTGGCACCATAGAGGCCCGCTCGGAGCCAGGGGGCGGCGCGACATTCACGATACTCCTACCGGTGGAATCCGATGCATGACGAAGCGGGCACTCTCGAGTTGACTGCTAAGGTCCTTGTCGTCGAGGACGACGAGGTTCTCCGGCAGCTTCTCATCGACGTATTGAGCGATCAGGGTTACGAGGTCGAAGCAGCCGAGACGGGCGAAGCGGGGCTACGTGCCATGGAGCAGGATGTCTTCGATGTCATTCTGCTCGACATCAACCTTCCCGGGATGGACGGCATGGAGGTCCTCAGGCTTGCCCCCGCCAGACAACCGGATACCCAGGTAGTGATGATGACGGCCTTCGGCACAGTCGATACGGCGGTGGAGGCGATGAAACAGGGCGCCTTCGACTACATCAACAAGCCTTTCAGCACAGAGGAGCTACTGCTCACGATTTCGCGCGCCCTCGAGGAGCAGGACCTGCGGCGCGAGGTGGCTCGCCTGCGCCAGAAAGCGCGCGGCGTTGGCGGTGAAGTGCAGATCGTGGGGAAGAGCCCTGGGATCCAGCGAGTGATAGACCTGATCGCGCGCGTCGCACCGAGCCGTGCAACGGTGCTCGTCACCGGCGATACGGGGACAGGGAAAGAACTGGTAGCGCGTGCCGTCCACGAGGCGAGCAACCGGGCGAACAAGCCCTTCATGCCCATCAACTGCGCCGCCATTCCCGAGAACCTGCTCGAATCCGAGCTGTTCGGCCACATGAAGGGCTCCTTCACCGGCGCGATTCAGAACAAGAAGGGACTCTTCGAGGAGGCCTCCGGGGGAACGGTCTTCCTCGACGAGATCAGCACCATGTCGATGTCCCTGCAGCCGAAGCTGCTTCGGGTGCTGCAGGAGTACGTGATCATGCGGGTGGGTGGCCGGCAGCCGATACCGGTCAATATTCGCCTCGTCGCCGCGACCAACCTCGACCTGAAGAAACGGGTGGCAGACGGCGACTATCGGGAGGACCTCTACTATAGGCTCAACGTCTTCCCCATCGACGTCCCCCCACTGCGAGAGCGAGCCGACGACATCCCGCTCCTCTCGAACTTCTTCCTGCAGAAGTACTCCGAGCTGTACACGATCGATGCACCCAAGCTACCGGCCCGTACTCTCGACCGGATGATGAGCTATCGGTGGCCGGGCAACGTCCGCGAGTTGGAGAACTTCATCGAGCGCGCCGTTGTCCTGCACGCCAGCGGCGGCAGCGCGACTATCGGCTTCGACCTGTCATCCGACGCCGAGGAGCAGGCCGGCGGCGCGAGCATCCTCGACGAAGCCCAGAAAAAGCGCTGGACATTTGAAGATCTGGAGCGAGAGTATATCTTCCGGGTACTGGAAAGCGTGCGGTGGAAGAAGACCGAGGCGGCCGAGATCCTCGGCATCGACCGTCGGACCCTCTACCGCAAACTCAAGAGGTATGAGACCGAAGGTGCCAGTGGCCCTGAATGAACAACGCTTCTCGCACACAGGAAGATAGACTCCGCGCTCTAGTCGAGGTCAGTCGCGCCGTAAGCGCCTCGCTCGCCCACGAAGAGATCCTCGCACAGATCTGTACCCACGCCGCGCGCTTGCTCAACGCCAAGTCAGCGGTGATGACCGAGATGTGTCATGACTGCGGGCCGGACGGCTTTCCCTGCCTGAGAGTCGTGGCAACGAGCCCCGACGCGAGCATCGGACTCGGCGAATCCCTCTCCATGGAGGGGAGCCTCAACGGCATCGCGATCACGGAGCGTCGCACCTTTTTTATTAACGACGTAATGGCGGACGAGCGTGCCGATCGAGCTATGGCCACCAAGCTCGGTGTTCAGCAGGAGGTCATCTCGCCACTCTACTACGGCGATGAGCCGCTGGGCACGATCTTCGGCTTTAACTCCAACCAGGAGAGGGAATTCACAGAAGCCGACGCGGAGATCTTGGAGGCGCTGGCCGCCCAGGGTGCAATCGCACTCCACAACGCACACATCTTCGAGACCGAGCAGAGGCGTCTAGAGGAGCTCACGGCGCTGCGCGCCGCTCAGGACGACAACATGCGGCAACTGCAGGCGCTGATCCGGGCCGGCATGGCGCTCAACAGCCGGCTCTCACTCGACCAGGTTCTGCAGACGCTGGTCGACTCGGCCCGCGAGGTCATCAAAGCCCGCTACGCCGCCTTGGGCGTCCTCGATAGCTCCGGAAAGTCGCTGTCCCGCTTCCTCCACTCGGCCATCGACCCGGAAACCGTGATCCGGATCGGCCGCTGGCCGACAGGCGGCGGCACGCTGGGAATAATGCTCCGGGACGTGCAGACGGTCCGTATGCCTGACATGCACCAGCACGGTGATTTCGCAGGTTTCCCCGAAGGGCATCCGTCGATGCGCTCGCTCCTCGGGGTGCCGATCCGCATCGGCAACCGCGTGTTCGGCAACCTCTACCTGACCGAAAAGATCGGGGCCGACGAGTTCAGCGCCGAGGATGAGGAGCTGGCTGAGCTTCTGGCCGCTCAGGCAGCCGTCGCCGTGGAAAACGCGGAACTGGCGGAACAGCGCAGCCAGTTCCTCGCCATCGTGAACCACGAGATCAAGAACGCCGCCGCCGGCGTCGTCGGCTGGACCGACCGACTCCGAAAACTCACCGACCACGCGGATGGGCGAGTTAGGGAAGGCGCCAGCTATGCCTCCGAGGGCGCACAACAGCTGCACCGACTGGTCGTTGATCTTCTCGATCTTAGCCGCATTGAGGCCCGCCAGCTGGAGCTCGACTTCCGCGGCGCGGATCTCCGGGCGCTGATCCGCGAGGTAGCGGCTACTGTGCGGCCGACGGCAGAGAGGCAGGAGATCGAGCTTCGCGTCTCCGGACTCGACAAGCGCACCATCGTGCAAACCGATGGGACGCGTGTACGCCAGATCCTGCTCAACCTCCTGTCGAACGCCCTCAAGTTCACGACGAGCGGCGGTCAAGTCGACCTCGAGTTGGCGCCGAGCGACAAGGGGTGGGCAGTAACCGTCAGGGACACCGGGCCTGGTGTCGACCCCGCTGTAGGCGACCGGGTCTTCGAGGCCTATCGTGCGGGCACCTTCAAAGTCCCACAGAGCGGAGCCGGCCTCGGCCTGGCCATCTCGCGTGAGCTCGCACGACTTCTCGGCGGTGAGCTCTCTCACGCAGACGGCGACGGCCCCGGCGCCCACTTCAGGCTCTGGCTCCCCGCCAAGCCGCCCACAGCCGCACGACACGGTACACAGTCCTGAGCTGCGAGGCTGTGGCAGAAGCGTGCATCGACTCGACAAGTCGGGGCAGGATGTCCCTTGCCCTAGATAGGCCGCGGCGCGAGCCCGGCGCTGTATGTGTCTACATCCCAATCACTTAGATCCTACCACCGAACCGGCACGATTCATCCATAGTGAGAGAAGGTCCGGGCGGTCTCGGTGTCGAGCGCCCAAGGTTCGTCACCAGCTGGAAGACTCAGGGTTTGATCACGCGAGCGATATTCGTTCTTACGAGCACGGAGGCCGGTGAGCAGTTTCTCAAGGTCCTCCCCGACCTGCGCGCGCTCGGTCTCTCGGAAGCCACGGTGCTACACTTGCTGTCGGCGCAGCCGGGACCGGCGGAGCCGATGCCCGAGCTGGCGACCTGGGTCCGCCACTTCGAGGCGGCGTTACCGAAGGTGGAGCTAGCACTGAAGCGCGGCGACCCGGTAAAGTGGATATACGAGCTGGCGCGGGTCCGCGCCGTAGACATCGTGGTCATCTCGGGCGTTCCGAACGGGACCGCTTGGGATTTCGAGCGTGTCTCCTCGCCGCTGCGCAAACTTGGGATCAGGACGCCCGATACCCTCGAGCGCGCCGTCTCGGGGCTGCAGGATTGGTTCAGCGCCGGGCGGCTGCGTGCCGTTCACGTCTCACCGGCTCGGGAAGCCGGGGCGGCAGACGAGTGCAACGGCGTGAGCCTCGAGATCGTGAGCGAGAAGGGCGATGTCGCCGGCACGCTCCTCAGACAGGCCGAGGAATGGGGGGCGACGCTTTTGACGATCCTGGCGGAGGTAGAGGCCGACAACACCGAAGAGGGCGGCGTCCCTGTGGTCAAGCCGCTGATACACGACTCGGTGCGGCCGATTCTCATCTGGCCGGCGCAGGGAAAGGCACAGGCCACACGTAAGCGGGTTTAGTTGTAGGGGCCGCCTTTCGCGGTACATCTCAGTATCCAATATCCGTCATCCAGTGATCATATGGCCAAGTGTTTCTAAACTGCCGATGATCAGTGTTGAAGAAGGCCCGGCAATCTGCCGGGCCTTCTCTCGTTGCAGGAACATCTGGCAGCTCGACCCTAGAAAGGCGAGAACCCCCGCGAGCCAAACGTCTCAGCGCCCAGGTGCTGAATGATCGGAATCGCATAGGCCGCGATAACCAGCACAACGGCCACCGCAACCCACAGACTCCAGCGATCCAGGATCGGAGCCTTGTCACCGGGCGACTCCAAAGGCTCGGCGAACTCGATTGCCGGTTGCTCCCGCTTGCGACCGGCGAGCCCCGTAGCGAACATCACGGCAACAAAGCAAAGCGAACTGGCAAAGAGCAGCACGCCGCCTACCGCCGATATGCCCGTCCCTGAGATCCACTGCCGAGCGATCTCGCTCCCACCGTACTCGAACTGGTAGATCCGGCGCGGCATGCCGGCCAGACCCGTCAGGTGGTTCGCGATCGAGAACAGCAACATGCCGCCGAACCACAGGTACGGCTGGATGCGCGCGAGCAGCGAGAGCTCCAGGTCACGACCCAGCAACTTCGGCACCAGGTAGTAGGAGATCCCCATGAAGGTAAGCGCCACGGCCGTCCCCACCGTCGTGTGGAAGTGGCCCTGGACCCACGTCGTATTGTGGATCATGGCGTTCATGCCGAACGAGGCGTTGATGGCACCGCCGAAGCCGCCGACGGCGAACATGAGCATCGCCAGGGCCACGCTGGAGAACGCCGGGTTGCCCCAGGGCAGCTCCTCCAGCCAGTCGAACCAGCCCTTCGCACCCTTCATGCGGCCCGCCACCTCGAACGAGGCAATCACGGTGAACGCTGTGATGAAGCTCGGGAACAGGATCCACATCGTGTTGAAGGTGTGGAAGAGCTTCCAACCGGCCAATATGCCGGGATCCATGAACTGATGGTGGAAACCCACCGGCGTCGACAGCACGATGAACAGCACGAATACCAGTCGCGCCAGCGGATCACTGAAAAGCTTACCGCCGGCTATCTTCGGCGCCATCGTGTACCAGACCACGTAGGCCGGCAGCAGCCAGAAGTAGACCAGCGGGTGCCCGAACCACCAGAAGAGTATCCGCGCCATCACCGGATCGACCTTGTCCAGTATCCAGATGATGACCGTCGCCAGCATGCCGTGAACCGCCAGCGGTACCCGTTGGTCCGGGTTCACTCGCTTCCACGCCCGGTAGCTGTGGATCAGCACCCAGCACCAGCCCCACGAGCCGATCACCAGAAGAGCGGCCCCGATGTAAAACAGCGGGTGGGCCTTGAGCGGCGGGTAGAAGGTGTAGAGCACTGATGCCTTGCCCCAGAAGATCGCCCAGGCGGTGAAGGCGGTACCGAGAAGCGCCAGCCAGAAAGAACCCCAGGCGAACTTCTTCAGCTCGATCGGCCGACCCAGCGCCCGCTCGCTGATCACGTAGCCGAGCCCCATGATGAAGAACGTGGTGAACACGAGCGCCATCAGAACACCGTGCGCCGTAACCGACAGGTAGTACATCTTGGCGGTACGCCACGGCAGATCGAGGTCCGCCCGCGATATCGCCTGCATCACCGCCATCGCTGCTCCCACCGCGAAGGCCGAGATTGACACCCAGAAGTTCGCCATTGCGAGTCGCCTGGATTCGATCATCTCGCACCCCCCATGTCCTCCACCACGAGCTTGGCCGACATGGCGTGATGGCCCAGGCCGCAGTACTCGTTGCAAACGATCAAGTACTCGCCAGCCCGGCTAAACTCCGTCGTGAACTGACTCACGTAGCCGGGGATCACCATCGTGTTCCCGTTCGTTCCAACGATCTGGAAACCGTGTATCACGTCGGTGCTGGTGATCCGAAAGGTCACCGGGCGCCCACGCGGCACATGGATCTCGTTGGGCAAGAACGCGAAGATCATCGCCTGTATCACCACGGTCGCGCTGCCGTCCTCGTGAACCGTGACACCCGGATGACTGAACTCGGGGTCGCTGCGCACGGCCTCGGGGTCGATCATCTCGACGTGGCTCGGCGGACGAACCGCCATGCCGAACGTCGTGAAGCCGATCGACGCCAGGAAGACGGCGATGATTCCAAGGGCGGCCCACATCCAGATCTTCTCGTAGAAATCGACGTGCATGGCCGCCTCACTGGGTTAGTGTCCCACGCGGGACGAAGACGAAGAAGTAAAGGATCAGCCAACCCAGAGCGAACAGCAGGCCGTAGACCCCAACGATCGCCAGGGTCCCCTTCGGATGCCCGCCGACGCCGGAAGACTGCTCGGACGACGGTTCGAGGTGCTCGTCGCTCACACGTGCCTCCGCATGCTAGAGTATCGGTGTATTGGCTTAGGCTGCCCGATTTGTTTGATGGGATTGACGCCATTCTATCCGAAATGGCGTTCATGTCAACTGTGGCTTGGCTTACGGAAAGAAACGCCCGCTAGGACGACCGGCGCACCCGCTCCTTAGATCCCCGGAACGGCGCTGGGGGCCTTCAGCACATCTGCCAGCGTCGTCTCCCGGAAGAACTGGCAGATCGGCTCCCTCACCTTCTTCCAGCGCTCGTGCAGCGGGCAAGAATTCCGGTCGGAGCAGCGCCGAAGCCCCAGGAGGCAACCGCACTCGATCCAGGTCGGGTCGAGCGGTTCGAGAACATCGGCAAGTGAGAGATCCTCGGGCGAGCTGGCGAGCCGGAAACCGCCCCGGGGTCCCCGCTCAGAGCTGAGTATGCCGGCCCGGGCCAGTTGGTGTAGAGTCTTCGAGAGGTAGTTGGCTGGAACGCCCAGCGCTTTCGCGATCTCGTTCGCCCGCATAGAGGCGCCCTTCCCCTCCGTCACGATGTAAACGACCGCGCGCAGCGCGTATTCGCCCGTCTTCGAGACCACGTCTCCCACCCTCCTGTATTCTGATCCAATGCCGGTGTGTACCGCCTGGCCCCCGGCCGGGCAACCCTACCCAGATTGGGGCCAGATGCCTCTGGTCGGCGGCCACCGGAGGGCTCAATTTCAGCCGTTTGAGGGATCGTGGTATGGCGGCTGTGAACCCCAATGGTCTGACGGAGGCATACACCATGCCAGCACTGGGTTAACGCGCTCCCAAGCGTCTATCCCGCTGTCTGGAGAACACCTAAATTGTGCACCCGGTCAATCCAGGGATAGCCACCACCGTTCGACGGCAGCCGCAGCATGAATTCTGCATGGGCGAACCGGTGAACTTCTTGAAGGAGAACACGATGCGGGAAGCTGTTGAGAAGCTCTGGCCCGAGCTCGAGTGGATAGAGGATCGAGAGCTGCGAGAACGGGTGGAGCAGACCTGGATACGCGCCTTCGAGTTGAGCACCCTGGAGCCGCAGGACCTGAACGAGATCCCGTTCACGCTCCTCGTGCCCAATTGCCCGGCCACGTTCATGGAACACAAGCGTTGCGTGGTGCACATCGCGCGCAAGGCGGCCGAATCGATGCAGGAGTTCCTGGGGAAGGCTCTGAAGATCGACCTCGACACGGTCATCGCCGGAGCCATTCTGGCCGACGTGGGCAAGCTGCTCGAATACGAGAAGATCGATGGCGAAGTGCGGCAGAGCGACCGTGGCAAGTCATTGCGCCATCCCTTCACCGGGGTGGGTCTCGCCATGGCGTGCGGCGTACCGGATGAGGTTTCCCACATCATCGCTGCGCATGCGGCCGAAGGGGATCTCGTGAAGAGGAGCACGGAGGCGTACATCGTGCACCATGCGGACTTCATGTCATTTCTGCCGTTTAAGAACCTCTGAGTCGGTAGTCGGTAGCCGGTGGTCGGTGGGTGGCCGTAGCAAGATCCCACTGACCACCGACTACCGATCACCGACCACCGAAATAGGAGCTCGACATGCCCGAAACGATCACCGCATCCATGTCCCGCTGGGCGGCCGACCTCGAGTACGGCCAGATCGGCGAGCGTGCGGTCCACGAGGCGAAGCGGTACCTACTCGACTCGCTGGGCTGCGCGTACGGCGGCTATCGCCAAGAGGATGCCCGGCACGCGTTGGACGTGCTAGACGAGATCGCCGGGCCCGGGGCGGCGACGATTCTGGGCAGCGGAAGAAAGACAGATGTGGTCTCGGCGGCGCTGGCGAACGCGTTGATGGTCCGGGTGATGGACTACAACGATATCTACTGGCAGCAGGATCCCTCGCACCCGTCGGACATCATCCCCGCAGCGCTGGCCTGTTGTGAACGGCAGGGGACCGGAGGAGAGGAGTTGATCGTCGGCATAGTCCTGGGCCACGAATTCGAGATGCGGCTGTGCGAGGCGGCGTTCCCCGGCATCAGGGAACGGGGCTGGCATCATGCGACGCTCACTGCCTTCGTCGCTCCGATCGTGGCGGGGCGCGCCTTGCGCTTGCCCTGGGAGAAGATCCAGCACGCTATCGGGATCTCCGCATCACATCATTGCACTTTGGGCGCGGTGACGGCCGGAAAGCTGACGATGATGAAGAACACCGTCGACCCGATGGCGACCCAGGCAGGCGTAATGGGTGCCCTGCTGGCGGAGAAGGGCTACAGCGGCCCCGAGCACGTCATCGACGGCAAGGAGGGACTCGTCCACTGCATGGGTCCCGAGTGGAGGCTCGAGCTGCTGACCGAGGGTCTCGGCGAGTCCTGGCGCATCGAGCGCTGCGGGATGAAGGCCTTCCCTACCGAAGCCCTCACCCACGCTCCGATCTCCGCCGTGCTCAAGCTGATCCAGGAGAACGACCTGCAGCCCGAGGATATCGAGAGAGTTCACATCCGCTCGCTGGCCCGCGCCGCGGATATCCTTGCCGATCCTTCGAAATACGATCCCCATACCAAGGAGACCGCCGACCACAGTCTGCCCTACGTGATAGCGGCCGCAATCGTCGAGCGGCAGGTCACGCCGGCGCAGTTCGAGCCTAACAAGATCATGGACCCGCGAATCCGTGGCCAGCTAGAGAAGGTCGAAGTGACCGCCGATCCCGACATCGAAGCGGCGTTCCCCGAGCTGCAGCGAGTAATCGTAACCATCACCACGACGCGCGGCGACGAACTGACCGAACAGCTCGACTACCCGAAGGGCGATCCACGCAACCCGCTCACCGATCAAGAGATCGAAGAGAAGTTCGACGCGCTCGCCGCGCCGGTGCTCTCCGACGGTGCCCGGACGCAACTGAAGGAAGCGGTCTGGAAGCTCGATAGGCTCGACTCGGTCTCGGCGCTGATGGACATGTGCAAGGCGGACGTTCGGTGACCGGTAGCCGGTAGGCCGGTAGCCGGTGGGTAGCTATCGCAACATCCCACCGACCACCGGCCACCGACAACCGATCACCTTCCGCAACAAAACCGGACAGGTAAACGCAGCATGCCCCAGACAGTCGTAGAGAAGATAGCTCAAAGCCACCTAAGCGAGGGCCCCGACCGGCCACTCCGCGCCGCTGACGTGGTCTCGTTGCGGCCGCGGCACGTGATGACCCACGACAACACCGCGGCAGTAATGAAGAAGTTCAAGGCGATCGGCGCGGCCAGGATCCACGACCCGGGTCAGCCGGTCTTCACTCTCGACCACGACATTCAGAACAAGTCGGAAGCCAACCTGGCAAAGTACAGAGATATCGAAGCGTTCGCCCGCGATCAGGGCGTCGACTTCTACCCCGCAGGGACCGGCATAGGCCATCAGATAATGGTCGCCCAGGGTTACGTGACCCCCGGCTCGCTGGTCGTGGCCTCCGACTCCCACTCCAACATGTACGGAGCGTTGGGCGCGCTGGGCACGCCAGTAGTCCGCACCGATGCCGCGGCGATCTGGTCTTCCGGCGAGTTCTGGTGGCAGATTCCACGTTCCGTCCATGTGATTCTGACCGGCCAACTTCGCGACGGCGCCACCGGCAAGGACGTGATTGTCACGCTCTGCGGCCTCTACAACCAGGGCGAGGTACTGAACGCGACCGTGGAGTTCGGCGGCCCCGGTGTGGCGGGGCTGAGCATGGACGAGCGGATGGCCATCGCGAATATGACCACCGAGTGGGGAGCATTGGTCGGTTGGTTCCCGGTGGACCGGGTCACGGTCGAGTATCTCCGGATGCGCAAGGCGCTAATGGCGGCTGCCGGTGTCGAACGTCTCCGCGATGACGAACTCGCCTCGTGGTCCCGCGAGCCGCCGCGCCCCGACCCCGACGCTTCTTACGCCGCCCGCATCGAACTCGACCTCGGCGATGTGAGCCCTCACGTATCAGGGCCCGACAGCGTTCAGGTCATGCGCTCCGTCGCAGACATCGAGAGGGACCAGGTCGCCGTCCAGAAGGCCTACCTGGTCTCGTGTGTGAACAGTCGCCTGGCGGATATCGAATCGGCGGCCGCGGTTATGCGCGGCAGGAGAGTCGCCGAGGGAGTCGACTTCTACGTCGCCGCCGCCAGTGCCGAGGTACAGAAAGACGCTGAGGCCAGCGGCGCTTGGGGCGCCTTGCTCGAGGCGGGCGCGCATCCCCTACCCCCCGGCTGCGGGCCGTGCATCGGCCTCGGCGTTGGGCTATTGGAGCCCGGGGAGGTCGGGATCTCGGCCACCAACAGGAACTTCAAGGGCCGCATGGGCTCGCGGGAAGCGCAGGCCTATCTGGCCAGCCCGGAGGTCGTCGCCGCGTCGGCCGTTGCCGGCTACATCGCCGGCCCACAACCCTCCGACGGCCGCACCCCCGCAAAGAGTTTCACCATCCTCGATAGCGGGGCGGAGCTGCAACAGGAGACCGTAGCCATCCTGCCGGGCTTTCCCGAGAAGATCGAGGGTCGCCTGATCCTCCTTCCCCAGGACAACCTGAACACCGACGGCATCTACGGTAAAGATTACACGTACAAGGATCTGAGTCGCGAGGAGATGGCCCAGGTCGTGATGGAAAACTACGACCCCACCTTCCGCAGTAAGGTTCAGCCGGGAGACATCCTGGTCGGCGGTTACAACTTCGGTACCGGCTCGAGCCGCGAGCAGGCCGCTACAGCGTTGCAGGCCGCCGGAATCCCACTCGTCATCGCCGGCAGTTTCTCGCAGACCTATTTGCGCAACGCGTTCAACAACGGCTTCGTCTGCATCGAATGCCCAAGTCTCGTTGAGCGCCTCAGGGGCCACCACGCCGACAACATCGCAGCCGGTGACCTGACGATCGTCCCCGGCGATCTGCTGGAAGTCGATTTCTCGAGCGGTAGCGCGACGGTGCGCGGCAAGGACTTCCGCTTCCTACCGTTAGGCAGCGTTCCACAGTCGCTGGTCGTGGCGGGAGGGATTGAGAACCTGGTGAGAGAGAGGCTGGGTCTGGGAGACCGGTAGACGGTGGCCAGTAGCCGGTGACCGGTAACCGGGGATTCACTGACCACCGACTACCGATTTACCGACCACGTGCCGCCGGACTGACGAACTTGAACAGAGAACCGAATCACTGAGACGCAAGATGACCAAACATACAGTAGTAACAATGCCCGGCGACGGGATAGGCAAAACCGTGCTGCCCGAAGCGATCCGTGTGCTGGACACCGTCGGTTTCGACGCCGAGTACGTACACGCAGACATCGGGTGGGATTGCTGGACAAATGACGGGGTTCCGCTACCCCAGGAGACGCTGGATCTGCTGAAGCGGCACAAGCTGGGACTGTTCGGGGCGATCACATCGAAGCCGAAGAAGGAAGCGACCAAGGAACTGCGCCCCGAGCTTCAAGACAAGGGATACGTCTACTACAGCCCGATCGTAGGGCTGCGGCAGAAGTTCAATCTGGATGTCTGCATCAGGCCCTGCCGCTCGTTTCCGGGCAACCCGCTCAACTTCGTCCGCCAGGCACCCGACGGCGGAATCGAGGAACCCAAGGTCGACGCGGTGATCTTTCGGCAGAACACCGAGGGGCTTTACGCCGGCATCGAGTGGACGAACCCACCGGAGCAAGTACGCGCGGCGTTGGCGACTCACCCGAAGTTCAAGGCATTCGAGAGCGTTCCCAGCGAGGAAATTGCCATCTCGACGCGTGTGTTCACGCGTAACGCCTGCCGGCGCATCGTTGAGGCGGCCTTCCGCTACGCGAAGCGGCACGGCTACCCGTCGGTGACGATCTGCGAGAAGCCGAACGTTTTGCGCGAGACGTCCGGCATGATGGAAGAGGTTGCGAAGGAGATACACACCGACTACCCCGACATCCAGCTTTGGTCCACCAACATCGACGCCCAGATGATGTGGCTGACCAAGAACCCGGAGAACTACTCGGTGCTCGTCGCCGGCAACATGTTCGGCGACATCGTGTCCGACGCCTTCGCCGGCCTGGTGGGCGGCCTCGGCTTCGCCTGTTCGGCTAACATCGGCGATGAGGTCGCGGTATTCGAGCCGACCCACGGCTCGGCTCCGAAATACGAGATGCTCGACCCGCCGATCGTGAATCCGATCGCCATGATCCTGAGTGCCGCCATGATGCTAGACCACATCGGCGATACCGCCAGAGCGGAAGTAATTCGCAACGCCATCGCAGCGGTCGTCGAAGAGGGAGCGGTACGTAGCTACGACATGATGCGGATTCCGGGTGGTCCTGAGGCGATCTCGAAGGGCGCAGCGTCGACGACGCAAGTCACCGACGCAATAATTGCTCGCCTGGGCTGAGGAGGACCCGATGATGTCAGGGGGTTCTGGACACGGCGCGGCAGGCCCGACGGGAGACGACGTACGCTCCGATCTGCACGTCGAGATCGAGCTGGCCGACAAAGGTGGCGTGCAGATAACGCTCGAGTCCAGGGTCGCTGCGCTCTACGGCGATTCGATCCGCGCGAGCGCGGAGCGTGTGCTGGATGCGCTCGGCGTCAAGCACGCCCGCGTCGCCATCGACGACAAAGGGGGCCTCCCGTTCACCATCGCCGCCCGCGTTGAGACTGCGGCGCGCAGGGCCGGAGCGAAAGGCAAGGGCGAGCCGCGCCCCGAGCGGACCGTGACTCGCGAAGGGCCGACCGAGCGTGACAGACTGCGACGCTCGCGCCTTTACCTGCCGGGCAACCAGCCCAAGCTGATGATCAACGCAGGGCTCCACCACCCGGACGGGCTCATCCTAGACCTGGAGGACTCGGTCCATCCCGACGAGAAGGATGCCGCGCGTCTGATCGTACGCAACGCGCTCCGTTCCGTCGGTTTTGCGGGGGCCGAGCGCATGGTGCGCATCAATCAACTGCCGCTGGGCTTCGAGGACCTGAAGGCCATAGTCCCCGAGGGGCCGGACCTGATCCTCATACCCAAGGTCGAGGAGGCCGGGCAGGTCGAGGAGGTCGACGACCGGATCCGGGGGGTACGCGCCAAAGACGGCGACGGCCACCCGATCTGGCTCATGCCGATCCTCGAGTCCGCCTTAGGGATCGAGAACGCGTTCGCCATTGCCAGGGCAGCGGAGACCGTGGTGGCGTTGACGATCGGGCTCGAAGATTACACCGCCGACCTTGGAGTCGTGAAGACGAAGGAAGGCGACGAGTCGCTCTACGCACGCACGCGCCTCGTCAATGCGGCGCGCGGCGCCGGCATCCAGGCGATAGACTCGGTCTACGGCGATGTGGGAGACACCGAAGGCCTCATGCAATGGGCGCGCCGCTCCCGGGCACAGGGCTTCGAAGGCATGGGCTGCATCCATCCGCGCCAGATCCGGCCGATCCATGATGCTTTCGCGCCGTCGACCGAGGAGATCGAGAGAGCGTTGAGGATTGTGTCCGCCTTCGATGAAGCGCAGGCCGCAGGACTCGGCGTCGTCCGGCTGGGCACCAAGATGATCGATCCACCCGTCGTACTGCGGGCGCAGCGTCTCGTCGGCAACGCGCGGCGAATGGGCCTGATCCGGGAGGAGGAATCGTGAGCCGGCGTGCCAGTAGTACCGACTTCGTGGTCAACGCTGTGGGACGGCGTGTGCCCACTCTGGTCAATAAGAAGGAACAGGCGCCCTTCGCCGGCGTCGGCGCTTACGAGCCGAAGGGAAAGAAGCGGGCGCCGCCGATCCGGTCGTGCCGCGACTACCCCGCCGACGGCGACAAACGAGTCCCCGACCTGAAGACGGCGCTGAAGAAGTGCGGTCTAAGCGACGGGATGACGATCTCCACTCACCATCACCTGCGGAACGGTGACGCGGTGGCCCTGCTGGCATTGAACGCCGCGGCCGACCTCGGCGCCAGGGACCTCATGTGGTTCCCCAGCGCCTCGTTCCCCTGCCATGCACCCGTAGTCGATCTGATGGACCGGGGCGTCGTTCACCACATCGAGGGGAGCATGAACGGCCCGCTGGGCGAGTACTGCTCCCGCGGCAAGATGAGGGGCATGGGCGTGCTACGCTCGCACGGCGGGCGCTGGCAGGCTGTCCAGGACGGCGAGGTGCCAATCGACATCGCGGTGATCGCGGCGCCCACGGCGGACCCGTTCGGCAACGCCGACGGCTCACACGGCCCCTCGGCCTGCGGCTCTATCGGATTCGCCCTCGCCGATTCGATCTACGCCGATCGCGTGATCGTCGTTACCGACAACCTGGCCCCCTTCCCCTGTATCCCCTGGCAGATCCAGGGGAACAACGTCGATTACGTCGTGGAAGTCGATTCGATCGGCGATCCGGCGAAGATCGTATCGGGCACCACCCAGATCACGAAGAGCCCCGACCGCCTGATGATCGCCGAGTACGTTGCCCGTTTCCTCCGCGATACCGGTATCATGCGGGACGGCTTCTCCTTCCAGGCAGGCGCCGGCGGCATAGCGCTGGCCTTCGTCGGCTTCCTCAAGGAGCTCATGAGGCAGGCTGGAGTGAAGGCACGCTTCGTCCGCGGGGGCTCGACCCGGTACCTGGTCGATCTGATGAGGGAAGGGCTGACGGATTTCATCCTCGATGGCCAGACGTTCGATTTGGCCGGCGTCGAGTCGATCGCCTCGGACCCCCGGCACATCGCCACCTCGCCGTTCACTTCCTACAACTATCACGGGAAGGGCAACTTCGCTTCGATGGTCGATGCAGTCGTGCTGGGGGCGACCGAAGTGGACGTCAACTTCAACGCCAACGTGAACACCCACTCGGATGGCGTGCTCCTACACGGGATCGGTGGCTGGCAGAACTGCCTGTTCGCCCGCTGCACGATCCTGGCACTGCCTTCCTTCCGTGACCGGATCCCCGTCCTCGTCGACGAGGTCACCACCGTGACGGGTCCCGGCGAGCTCATCGACGTCGTGGTCACCGAGCGCGGCATCGCGATCAACCCGCGCCGCACCGATCTGTTGGATAGCGTTAAGGGTTCCGATCTTCCCATCCGACCGATCGGGGAGATCAGGGACGAAGTGCAGCGCATCATGGGCGGGCCGCCGGCAGAGGCACAGATCACCGACCGGCCGGTCGCCGTTATCAAGTGGGTCGACGGCACCGTGCTCGATACGGTCTGGCAAATCGAGACCGGCAGGCCGTAGTCGCCGGGCCGGTCGCATGGACATTGATAGGATAGCAGCGATCGTCGAAGGCGCCCGGGCGGATGGGCGCGACGTGCTGCTCGAGAGTGAGGGGCTGCAGGTCCTCGCAGCGACCGGGATCGCGACGCCCGAGTACGCGGTCGTCGCGCATGCCGATGCCCTACCCTCCCTGGACCTCGCCGCCTTCTCCGGTGATAGTGTCGTCCTCAAGGTGCTCTCCCCCAAAATCCTGCACAAAAGCGATGTCGGTGGCGTCCGTGTCGTGCCCCGCGATCGGGAGGCGTTGGGCTCGGCTATTCGAGAGCTGGACGGCCGGTTCGAGGGGAATGACGTCCGCGGATTCTTAGTGGTGGAACACGTCGCCTACGACCCGTCGCTAGGCGGCGAACTGTTATTGGGGATTCGCTGGACCGACGACTTCGGGCCCGTGGTGACATGCGGGGCCGGCGGGATTCAGGCAGAGTTCCTGGCCGATGCCCTGGAACCGGGAAGCGATATCGCCATCGCCACACCCTACGGTCTCGACACCGGGTCGGTTGAGCGGCTATTGCAGAATCTGGCGGTGACGAGGCTCATCACCGGCGAATTCCGTGGCCGGCCGGCCCGCCTCGAGTCGGGTCGTCTCGTCGATCTCTTCATGAAGTTCGCCCAACTCGCTCGCGACGTGTGTCCCCGCTACATAAGCGAACTCGAGGTCAATCCGCTGGCCGTCGCCGGTGAGCGCCTGCTGCCCCTCGATGTCCTCGTGAAATGCGGACAGGTCAGCGAAGTACATCCCGACGCACGCCCCCTCCACAAGATCAAGAACCTGCTGGAACCGCGCTCGATAGGCATCGTCGGCGTCTCGGGGCGGATGAATCCCGGCCGCCTCATACTCGACAACCTGATCCGCCAGGGCTTCGATCGAGCGCGCATCCATCTGGTCAAGGCCGGCCCGGAGACGATAGAAGGCTGTCGCTGCTATCCCGATGTCGAATCTCTGCCGGGGCGTCTCGATATCCTCATCCTGGCGGTCGCCGCCGCTCAGCTACCGGAGCTTCTGACCGCGGTCGTCGAGCACGAGAAAGCGGAAAGCATCATCCTGATACCCGGAGGGCTGGAGGAGAAGAAGGGCAGCGAGGAGATCGTCACGCGCACGCGATCGGTCCTGGCACGCGCTCGAGGTAGCGAATGGGGCGGACCCGTGATCAACGGCGGTAACTCCATGGGGATCCGCTCGCGGCCGGGCGGCTACGATACGACGTTCATCCCCGACTACAAGTTGCGCAGCGCGCCCACAAACGTCTATCCCATCGCGTTCATCTCACAGAGCGGTGCGTTCTACGTCGCGAAGGGCGGCAAGCTGGGACTCGACCCCAAGTACGCCATCTCGATCGGCAACCAGATGGACCTGACGATCGGCGACTACCTCACCTACCTGAAGGACGACGATGAGCTCGAGATCTTTGCCGTTTACGCCGAGGGTTTCAGACAACTGGACGGACTGAGGTTCATCGAAGCGGCCCGCCAGATCACCGCGAAGGGCAAGGCGGTCATCTTATATCGTGCAGGCCGCAGCTCGGCCGGCGCGGCCGCGTCCGCCGGCCATACGGCGGCGATCGCCGGTGACTACGCGGTGAACCGTGAGCTCGCCGGGCATGCGGGCGTGCTGGTTTGCGAGACCACTGTGGATTTCGAGGACATGGTCAAGCTCTTCGCGCTTCTGGGCTCCGATCATCTGGGTGGCCTCGAATTGGCCGACCTCACGGAGCACACCCAAGCAGGATTGCTCTCACTCCTGAAGGGTTGCCGGGTGGACGAAGTCGTCGACATTCGCAACCCCGTGGACCTCACACCCATGATGCCCGATGCTCCCTTCGTGGAGGGCTGCCGCCTCGTCATGGACGACGAGAATGTCGACTTGGGCCTCGTGGCGTGTGTACCGCTGACTGCGGCCCTGCAGACTCTGGCGCCCGCTGAAACCCATGCAGAGGACGTCTATGCGGAGGAGTCCGTCGCGCGCCGGCTCGTGAAGCTCAAAGATCAGGTCAATAAACCCTGGGTGGCGGTTGTCGACGGCGGCCCGCTCTTCGACCCCATGGCCCGGATGCTCGAGGGGGCTGGGATCCCCACGTTCAGAACCGCAGATCGCGCCCTGCGTTTGTTTGGT